>CALUYR010000253.1 GCA_944325045.1 Candidatus Gastranaerophilales bacterium | reverse complement strand
CTCTCTGGTCTCGCACACCGGAGGGCGGCGCTTTTATTCTAGTCCTTCCACCGGGATCCCCACCCACAGCCTATCCAGATCCCCGTCGAACCCGTCCGGCATGGGGATGGATACGGTACCCGGCGTGGGTGATGGGGTAGGACTCGACATCGGTGTCTGCGTTGCCGACGGCGTAGGCTCCGGAGCATCCACCGGCTCCACCAGCTCCATCAGCCAGATACACAGGGCCAGCAGCAGCACGCAGGCCACGGCGGTCAGGACGCGCCTCACGTCAGTACCTCGATGAGCGCCCAGGCCAGGACAGCGGCCAGGATAACCAACCCGGCCTTGATACGCTCTCTGCGCCAATAGCGGCGCTGTTCACGGGTCATACTCATATCTTTTCCTCCACAGTTCTTGCCATGTCCTCGATTCTCCAGAGCACTTCAATGGGGAGCCGGACCGTCCGGTCTCCGTTGATGATTCTGGAAATAGTCTCGTCCCGGATTCCCAGCGTCCGGCCAATCTCCCGGTTCGTGAGGTGTTGGCGGGCCTTAAATACCGCCAGCTTGTCCCCCAGGAGACGCGCCCGCTTGTCGTATCGGGCAGAGAGGCGCTGTTCTGCGGTCAGATAGGTACGCGGCATTATTCCTCCCCCTTCTCTTTTTCACCGCCGAGTAGTTTCAGCAGCTCGGCGAACGTCATTCCATATGCGGCCCTGTTCAGGCGGTCCATCAGGTAGCTGGTGTTTCTCGCCTGGGCCTCCAGGTCTTTAATGGTACTTTTCTCGTCCATACTCTGTTGGCAGCAGGGTGGGGTGTAGGCAGGGCGCTGTTTATAAACAACACTCAGGGCAAAAAAATATCTTCGTATGCGACACCAAGTGCTTTGGCAATAGAGAACATGATGTTGCTCCCAATCACCTTCTGTTTCTGGGTTTCGATTTGACTTAAGTAGGTTCTGTTGATCCCGGCCTTCTCAGCGAGTTCTTCCTGGGACATACCCAAATCTCTCCGAAGCTCCGCAACACGGTTTGTCATAGGCTCACCTCCGTCCGTTGTTTTTACACAGCAAGTATACTTCTTTTAGTCGCGGCTGTCAAGCATAAACAACAAAAAAATTCGAGGAATTTTCTTGCGTTGTTGTAGCTTATACTTTACAATGATAGGCAAGGAGGCGACTAAGTTATGGAAAACTATCTGCTGATTACAAGGGTTGCGGATTTTTTCTTACTCTCCCAGTTGCTTCATGGATTCCGTGTTGCGCTATTGGCTTCCTTATGTTGGATTGAAATTCCAAAGAAAAGGGTCAAATTTACGCACGGATTACGCACGAAAAAGCGGGGGCCGAAGCCCCCGCCTTTATCAACTGCGGCGTAAAACCCCCGCCTTTAGGCGTGGGGAGTGTCAACAATGCCCTAGTGCCACGGAGTATCCCGAATACCAGACGCAGCATATCCGGCAGCATAATACAGAGCATCCTTGGTTTCAGAATCGATATCCATGCTGTTGATCGCGGAGAGAACTTTCGCCTTTTTGGAGCCGGAAATGGTATTCCCTTCTGCGTCCTTGTCTCCGGTCAGGCCGGAGGTCAAAACTTTGTATTCTACAAAGACATTTTGTGTGACACCGGCCTCTTTTGCATCGTCCGCCCAATCAGGATTTTCAGAAATCAGAAGACGGGACTTACCGTTACCTGTAATTCCTGCCGCAGTCATGGCCTTATCCTTGTCCTGCAGCGTCATCCCGTCCTCCAGACTGCTCCTGTACAGGATGTAACTGGTAGGATCAACACCGCTGCTTTGCACTTTTGCAATCCAGGAATCTGGCTTGTAATCGCTGATTTCCGTCTTTGTAACGGCATCCACGTACTGGTACACATCGCTGATCACCGCAGCCTTCTCACTGTCAGTCAACCTCTGGTATGCGCTGCGGTCAATCAGCTTGTTCAGCATATCAAACTGCATCTGCCCCCGCTCGGTGGCATACTGCACATACTGGTCGGCGCTCAAATCCACCCGCTCGCCGTTGACGGTTATGTAGCGGTTCGGGCGATCCGGCACTACTCCGCCGTCTCCGGTCTGCGTATAGAGCCTCTGAATTTCTTCGTCCACCGGGGTCACGTTCAGGCTGGACGTATAGGCGGGGTTCAGGAAATTGTTGCCCGCCCGAAGAACCAGCGGCCCGTTGCTCTCCTCGCGGCCCCATGCGTCGATATAAGGGATCTGCTGATAGTCCCAGCCGGGGATCCGTGCGCTGGCTCTGCCGATGGCGTACTGTACATCGGTGGGAACTCCGACCTCAGGAAGCCCACCGGGGAGATCGATGGTGAGTGCCTTGTCCGTGTAGGTGCTCATGCGGTTTTCCTCTCCGGTGCGCTCAAACTGACCGCCCAGCGTAGGAATGGCCTGTGTGAAGTAGCTGACAACTGCGGAAGATGCCAAAGCCCCCAGCTTGTTCTCCGAGAAGGACACACTGTCAATCACATCATTGAGGGACTGCAGCATGGACAGCTCCAGCATGGGGTCAGAGACAGATTTCAGCGCGGTCATAATGCTGTCTGTGGTATTCCCGCTCTGGCCCATGGAGTCCATCAGTTCCACTCCCATGAAGAAGGGGAGAGCCTCCGGGGCCAGCCAGTCCAGGGTGACGTTTCCGCCTCCGGGCAGATTCAGCGCGTAGTTCTGCCCGCCGGTCAGTTCGTTAAGTCTGTCCTGATTCTCGTCGTCTCCGCCGCCGCTGGTCACAATCCCCTGAGAAAACAGGTAGGCGCCGAGCGCAAAAAGAGCGGATCCGGTCAGGCCGGACGCGATATGGTCGATGGCCTCCGCGCCGGTCATGTTGCCGCGTTTCACTTGGATCAGGTCGGCTGTCAATGCTTTCGCCAAACCGGCCGGGCTGTATTCAAGTCCACGAACCAGGATGTTGGCAGGTGTGCGCTTAAAGGGAAGGATGGCTTCTCCCGCCGGGCCGAGGACATTTGCCACCTGAACAACCTTATCGGAGACCTTGTTTCTGTCCTGGTAGGTGGCTCTCAGGGCCTCCTGCCCGGCATAGTCCCGCGCCCGGGCCATCAGGTTAGCGTCCACGGTGTTGGTGCGCATCTGCTCCGCCGTCACGCCGTTGGCCTGCAGATACCCAGCCAGTGCGTCGGCATAGGTAATCCGCTTGAAGATGGTGTCCTCAAACTCCAGAATCCAGGAGTTCCCGGTACGTGCCAGCTCAAGGGGCTTTGCCCGGAAGATTCTGCGGCGGCTGTTGATTTCGCTGCGGATGTCATCGTACTTGTTCCCGGAAAGGACATTTCGGACATTGTCCCAGTCGTTCCACGCCGCCTTATAAAGAGCGGGATTCGCGGCGAAAGATTTTGTCCTCTGTAGCCGTCCTCCGCTGGCAAGGGACACACCAGCCTCAATGGCGGCCGCCGTGCGGTCTTTGACAATTCGAAGGGGCTGGAAGAAAAAGTTGCCTGCCACGTTGCGGAAGTGAGTGCGGGGGTTCCCGAGCATGGCCAGATATCTCCAGGCGTTCCACTCGTCCTTCCATGTGGACGGCACCTGATCTGCAATGTTCTGGTAAATTTTATCCAGAACCACGTCTCGGCCGGCCTGGTCAGTCTGCTGAAGAAATTCTTCAACTAGACTCTCTGAAATCATGATTTCAGTCTGACCAGTAAGTTCTTTGGTGAGCATTTTGGAGTAGTCAAGGGAGCTGTCAAGCCACGCATCAAACGCCGCCAAAGCGTCAGGGTCATTTTCAAACGTGTCAGAGATCGTGTCTTTTGCGGCCTGCCACGCCTCATTATATGCTTCCTTGTTCTGGAACAAGTCTACAATCCGGTCGATATTTGAGCGTTTCTTCCCGGTTTGGAGCCTTTTGGGGGCTGACTCATTCGCAAACTTTCTGAGATCAGAAAGGATGGTTTCAGAAACGCTTTTCGCTTTGTCCTTTGGAGCGTTTACCCTTCTGGACAATTCATCGGCAAGATTTTCACCGACACGCTGCATCCAAATTTCAACAGGGACATTATCTTCTGCGCTGGGGCGCCTTCCTTTCTTATTGCCTATGGTCTTGTTGAGGTTATCAACGGCCTTCTGCGCCGCGTACAGCTGCGCCGTAGGGGACAGCTTGCGGAGGATAGAAGCCGCCTGCACCGCCTGCCCGGCGGTGGTCTCCATCTGTGCATACAAAGACAGAAGTTCCGCCGTGGCATTGGCGTCTCCGGCATTGGCCGCGTTGATCAGAAGCTGCTGGCCAAGGGTGGCGATGTCCTTGGACACTACACCCTTGCTTACCGAGTTCCGAAACTCCTCCAGCGCGCCCTGATATCCCTTGTCCTGAATGGTCTTGACCGCGCGGTTGATGGAGGACTTGTCGCTCACCCGGTTGTAGGACAGCTCACCACGGAGAACCATGTTCTGGATGTCTGCAATTGCCTCATCCGGGATGGCCTTTGCGCCCATGGCGGTGGCCGCCGTTTTGCGGATTCTCCGCCCCTGAGGATCTGTGGTGGGCACGTCCACGTCCCGGGCCGCGTTGGCCCCCTCCGGGAAAAACTCCGTGCTGGATGCCTGGAACATGGCCCATGGGGAATTCCGGTTTGCACCCACCGCCATTTCGGGAAGGTTTTCAACGCCGGAACCATAGATGTCAAACACGTTTTCCGCGGTTGGAAGTGCAAGCCCCGGTGGTTCGCTGGACTCCAGGGAGGCCCAGTCCTCAAAGCTTCGAACCGGCTCTCCCCGGTTGATCGCTTCCCGGGCGGCGACATAATTGTTGTCAGGCTCCACCCATCTGCCATCCACATCGGTGTAGCCGTCAGACAGCATCTCGTCCAACACCAGCTCCATCTTTTTTGCCGCGGCGTAGTTTTCCTGCCCCTGGTCGTTGATAATGGCAGTCAGGGCCTTGTCAATGTCTGCGTAAGACAGGTTCGCGTCGTCCAGCGCCCTCACAATGGGGGACGCCTGGCTTCTGGGAACGCCGGTGTATCCTGTGATGCTCCCATCCGCGTCCTTGATGGGAAACCGGCTTGCCTTAATGCCGGAGGACAGTTCATACTGCAGCGCCCGCGCCGCGTCCGCGTAATAGGGCCGCAGTTCCGGGTGGTCGTACTGGAAAGCATTTACTTTCCTGCTGGATGCGTCCTCCCAGGTTCGTTCCTCCACGGGGATTTGAGTGCCCTGACGCCGATTGACGTTATGACCGCCTGCTGTATTTTCGTTTTCGCGAATAGGTTCCGTTTCCGTGCTGCTCTGAACGGAGGTTTTCCGCTCCCCTCCAGGCAGTTCCGCACGCTGATACACCGGCGAGCCCGCCCGCCTGTTCAGCGCCTGCTCCGCCGTTGGCAGCATATCCGCCAGGGGGTTGTCCAAAACGGGGCGCGGCCGGTTCAGATTGGCGTTGGTCTGTTCCATGGCCTGCCGGGTGGTGCGCTCCACGAATTCCGGGTTGGCAAGGTTGGCCTCCGCCATTTGCCTGACCTGGTTCCTTGTGTCTATCCGGTCTGACACCGCCGTGGGGAGTTCAAGCCCCGCCTGCAGCACGCCCGCCGCCACCGCGCCAAGAACGGCGCTCTGCGCAATTTCCTCCGCCGTGGCGTTCTCAGCGTCCGGGTTGTAGATGGCCCTTTGCAGATACGGGGTCAGGGCGGTGGACAGGGCTTCCTCGCCGCCCTCCCCCAAAATATCCAGCGCCCGGCTCACCGCCGGCGAGGCTTTTACCGCCACAGCGATCTCCCGCAGTTTGCCCGTTCCCATACCGGGGATGCCGCCGGCGATTCCCTCTATGGCACTCTCCAGCGCGCCGGAGGCCGCGCCGTAGGCCAGGGCCTGGTTGGTGGTGGCCCCCTCCTGTTTGGCCTGCTGTGCGCTCTGTCCGGCGGCCTGGAGGCCGAATATTGCCCGGCCCGCGTTCGCGCCTCTCTGCGCCGCCTGGGCCGCGTTGAGGGCGCTTCCGGCTGCGGACACCGCGCGGCCAACGCCAATGCCGGGGAGCATCTGCACCACGGTCTGCCCCACGCCGGTGACGTTCTCCATGCCCGGCGTTGGGTTGTACCGCTCCCGGATGCTCTGCTCATAGTCCTGGGTAATGCTGTTGTTTAAAAAGGCGTCGGCGCTGCGGCCGGCCCATTCAGATACCGGGTTGGGGGCAAGCCCGCCGAGAGAGGTGAGCCCCTGCAGGCCCTTATAGAACCCGCTTCCGATGAAGTCGGTAACCCCTTCTGCCGCGCCCAAAAGAGATGCGCCGGCCCGCTCCGAGCCGTAGGCAAAATCCCGCGCCGCCCCTTCGGCGGATGTGGGCAGAATGGTGGTGCCCTCCAAAGCCTTGTCCAACGCGCTCACGCGGGCGCGGGGGAGCTCAATCCCCCGGCTGACCGCCTGTGCCTTGGCCTCCTGGGTGATCCGGCTGGCAATTGTGTCGGCGGTCTTTTTAGCGTTGGTTTCGCGCTCAAGGGAGGCCAGATAGCGCTCATGCTCCTCCCCGATTTCTTTCAAGCGGTTTAGCCGCTCTCTCACTGTTGCCATATTATACCCCCACGACGCTCAAAAGGTAGTCCGCATCTTGCTCCGTGATGCTCCCGTTGTCCAGCGCCTGGGAGATACGGTTATAGAACGTTTCCGCCACATTGTCTTTTGTCCCTGGGTTGACGTGCTGCCAGCTCGTCAGGATGCTTTGCGCGGCGGGCGACAGCTGCGCGCCCGTCTGCGGTGTAACGCCAAACATGCTCAAAATGCCTGGGCCGGCGCTGAGCACCTTGTCTTGCAGCCCGGAGGCAAATTTGCTCAATCCGCCGCCGCCCGTGTCGCCCGCGCCGCTCCTGCCGCCCGAGTTGCCGCCTGAATTGTTGTTGCCAGCCCTCCCACCTCCCGTTGAGCCTATCCGGCCGGATGCCTCCCGCAGATAGGCGTTGCGCAGTGCCTGGATATACTCCGGGGAATAACCGGACTGGGCGATTAAAGCGTTGCTTGGATTGCCGCCGGCGGAAAGGATGGCGTCAATCTGCGCCTGCGCCAGTGCCTGTGCGTCCGCGTTCTGCTGCTGAATCAAAGGATTGTTGCTGGTGTCCCATCCAAGGGATGCCAGGCCTCTGTAGTCGCCCATCTCCGCCTGCATCAGGGCTTCTTCCAGCGTGTTGGCCCGTTCATTCGCCTGGCTGGTCAGCTCGTCGGAGAACTGCCCATAGGCAAAATTCCGGTCTGTGTTGTACTGATCCAGAGCGGCGAGGTACTGGTTGAAGTCGTTGTTCTGCAGGCCGAGTGCGGTCTGCAGGTTCTGGTTTGCCATGTTGTAATCGTTCAGGTAGTCGTTGTAGGCAAATTCCCGGTCGGTGTTGTACTGGCTCAGAGCGTTCAGGTAGCGGTCGTAGTCGGTCTGCTCCTGCCCCTGTACGACACCCAGGTCGGAGAGCTGCATGTCGTAGTCGTTCAGGTACTTGTTGTAGGCCAGTTGGTAAAGCTCCGGGATTTTGTCCGTGAGCTGGGATGCGTAGTAGTTCCCCGCCTGGGCCGCCGCCGTAGTGGCGTAGGAGGAGGGGAGCCCGCCGGAGGCCGCTGCGGCGGCACCCAGCGCGTCCGCCGTGGCTCTGTCTCCCTCCCGGTTGTACTGCTTCCGGTACTGCTGGTACAGAAGGTCGGTCTCCGGGTCGTAGGAGAAGTCCGGCCGGTCAAGAATCCCCTGAATCATCTCCTGGATGGTGGGATCCCATCGGCTGGTATAGGTGGGTGCGTCCTCATAGGTGAAGTCACCGAAGTTCTTCTGCGCGTTCCACAGGTCTGCAATGTCGTCGTCATAAGCGGAGCCGGAATAGGTGGGCGCGCTCCCATACTGGAAGTCTATCGGGGACATAACGTCCTTGACGAAACTCCCCCCGTCAGCGCCGCCGGTGTATCCGCCCCAGGAACTTCTCAGCTCCTCCGCGCCTCGGTTGGCCGCCGCGCGGTCTGCGTCGGAAGTGGCGTTGTGGTACCGCTTCTTATAGTTCAGGATGGACATCCCGAAGTCAGGGTCGCTCTGCGCCCTTTGCAGGTCAGCTTGGGAGAACTCGTTGAGGAGCCCGCTGCTCTGCGCGTTCTTTCGGAAATCTTCATAGGTGTATCGAGCCATTGGAATCTCCTTTCTACTGTCTGCCTGGCTGGCTTTTCAGCTCGCTGCCGATGTAGTTCTCCCGCACCAGGGAGTACAGCCGCCACCCGCCGGTTCCGGTGAGGCGGATCTTGAAATGGTCACTTCTGCGGGGGATGATAGGCAGGTAGAAGCTCCTCTTTACTGTGGTCGTCAGCGTATCCACCGGCCTCCATACGCCGTCGCTGTCAAACTCCATCTCAATCTTAACGGACGCGCCGGCATCCAGCTCCATGCGGAGCTGCAGCTTCCCGGTGCCCTTCTTGTTGGGGTTCCCTTCCACAAAGTCTCCAAACTCCGCCATGCTCTCCACAGGGCCTTCCTTTACGGCGTCCTCTGGCGCCTCTCTGGCGTTGCCGTTCATCCAAAGCTTCCCGTCTGCAGACAGGAAGTAGAGCTCGGTGTTCCAGGCGAACCCAACCGCCTCCAGGGAGTCCTCCTTGTGCCACTGGTTAAGCCTGGTGTCAAAGACAAACAGGGAAAATATTCCCTCCATGTCCTCCATGGAGACATAGTATTTCACGCCGTCGCTTCCGCCCACCGCGTTCCTGTAGCGGTCTGTCCCAAATGGAGCCGCGATGCTCTGCGGGATGCCTCCCGTGTAGGCCACAATCCCAACCCGCGAGAGGTAATACAGGGTTTCCCCGGCGATGGCGGGGGAAAGGTGGCTGCCTTTTTCCACGCCAAGGGAGGCGCTGCCCATCACCTGGAAGTTGGATGGCTTGTCCCCATAGACCTTATAGATGTGCTCCTCCTTGAACATCACCGGGTATCCGAGGTAGGACACGCATGCCGTGAAGTCTCCGGAGCTGCCCACATCCACGGCGTAGGAGTCCGTCGAAAGGCCGTCGAACACATTCCAGTTGAACGGGTCTCCCAGCTTGGAGGCGAAGATGGAGTCACCCTTGCACCCCCAAAGGCGGTTCTCGTTCTCACAGATAAAGTCCATGTCCGGTACATCTCTGGAGACGGTCAGAGATTGGTCGCTTTCCACCGTGAACGAGTTCTCATAGAACCGGAGGTAATCGCCCTCAATCTCCCGAACGATGATGGTCTTGTTGTTGCTTTCCGTTGCCGCGCCGGCAATGGTCACCGCGTCGCCGACCTTGAATTTGGATGCCCAGTCCGCGCCGGAGGAATAGATGGTGTTCCCTTCCGCTTCTTCCCCCGCGTAGGTGCCGTCCTGGAAAGATGCTGTGCCGCTCCAGGATGCCTCCAGGCTGCCAAACTCTCCGGTCAGTTTGTTGTAATACGCCTTGTCCGGGAGAATGATGATATAGGCGCCGATGCCGGTGAAAATCTTCCGGTCATCTGTGACATCGCCTTTCTTCTCCCCGTCTGCATAGAACCCCGTTCCATCCACCCAGTACAGGCCGTCGTTGGCGTATAGACCGTTTGGTTTGGTCAGGGTTTCAATCAGGTACCGGGGCCGCCGGGGGGACAGCAGGGGGGCCAGGTCGGAGGTCAGGTTCTTCATGTCCCACAGCTCTCCATCCTGGGCGTACAGATTGTGATTGTATCCCCTGAACTGGGTCTGTGTGGCCTTGGTAATCCCGTCGGAGTACAGCATCTCCGGGAGCATGGTCAGCCCTCCTTATCCTCTTCGGGCTTGTCTTCCGCCAGCTTGAACGCGCACCGAAGGGACATCTTGCAGGCGGCGATGGTGTCCACCGCGTCCCCGCTGACGGCGATGGTGGAAATCATCTTATAGGCGTTGTTGATTTCTTTCTGTACTTCGTTCATAGCGGCCTCCTAGTCAATCGAGTTTAAGGAACGTCTCAGGTCGTTAAAAAAGTCTGCTGTGATTAAATCCCCTCTTGACGGGGCGCGGGGAGTAGAGGTCGGCGGATCCATAGCCCGGATTGCGTAAACAGCCTGCTCTACAATGTCTGCTGTTATGGGGTCTCCTGAATAAGCCCGTTCAAATGCACCATATTCCGGAAGCCCAACATAAACCCTGAAATCGTTGATTCGGTTGCAGAATGCGTTCCACTCATAGGCGCTCAGTTCAATGGGCTGCCCTGCCCGGACGGTGGAATACCAGCTCCAATCGTCCGGGCGCTGTGCCGCAGGGCTTTCAACGGTTACCGTATCGGATCCGGCCGGCCAGTAGGTGCCGTCTTGTACAAGGGTATACCCCCAGAAATCGTAGGTTCCTGGGTCGTAGCTCACATAACGCCTGGTTGTAGAGGTGGACCCACCGGAAGACGGGGCCCGGACGCTGTCCACCACGCCGGAAATGCTATGAGACGACTGCGTGAACTGGTACCGGGTAATTCCTGCTTCCACATATCCGTTGGCCTGGTTAAACGCTGATCCAAGTCCAGTAATACGCCAACCAAATTCTTCTTCTCCACCGGTCAAAGATAGGTTTGCCATAGACCCTCCTTAAGCAAATACCGCTTCCGTTGTGAGGCCGGTGACACTGGCAGATCCGAAATCAATGTTTCCGTAGAAAGTCGTGATGGGGAAATCCCAGTATGCGTGAGCCGAATCCGGAGAAGAAAAAGTAATTTGCGGGCCGTCTCCTGCATAATAACTGACTTTAAGGAAGTGATACTGACGGCTGGCGTACTGTCCATATAAATTAAACGAGCCTTCCCCGTTCAAGGATGGATACACACTGAAATCATTTGCCTTGATAGTCGGAGAGCGTATTTCTGTAGAGTCAATGTAAGTGCTTTTGATGTAATCAGGAGGCTTGTTTGCCTTTGCCAGGTCGTACGCATCTTTTGCGGTATCCTTTATACCGTTGATGTCGCTTTGAAGCCTGCCGGAAAAATCGTTGAAGGTGATATGACCGGACAGGTTCAGATTTGTGGCGTCAATCTGCCCACCGTCTATGGTCAGAGTGTCTCCAGAGGCGTTGGTAATGGTCACCCCATTAGGGGCGATGCGGACGGTCTGGCTTAGACCGGTCTCCAGATCGCTGACCGACTGTGTGATGCCGTTGACCGTGACGGTAACCCGGGCCAGATCCCCCTCCGCGTTGGTGAGCCGGACATTAAACGCCTGGCTGGTCTGCTGGAGCGTCGAGACGTTCCCCTCCAGGTCGGACACCTGACTCATGATGCTGTTGGAGGTCTGCTGGAGCGTGGAAATATTGCCCTCCGCGTCGGTCATTCTGGAAATAAGCTGCTGTGCTGTCAGGGCGAGCGAGGCAATATTCCCCTTCGCGTCGGAGAGCTGGGCATACACAGGCTCGGTAATCAGGTTGACGATGTCGTCGAACTCCTTGTCGTTAAAGTTCTCCCGGCCCAGGTTTGCCATGGAATAGCGGAGCTGCTCCAGCAGCATGTAGAGGTAGTTGGTAATCAGGCGGAACTTTTCGTCCGTGCTCTGGTTCCCGTTCAAGTTGGGGAAGGAAGTATCAGTTGTCAGGATATTACTGGGCACGGAGTGTCACCTCCTAAAATCCGATCTGGCCGAGGACAAAGCCGAGCACCGCAGCGATGATGGCCCATGCCGCATTGCTTTTCAGTGTGTCTAAAAACTTTCCCGGTTTGGAATCGGAAGCCTCCTGCTTCCCAAGCAGCTTTTCGATGTTCTTGTCCATGTTGTTCAGCTTCTCGTCCAGCTTCGCGTCACGGGCAATCTGCTCCCTCTGCCAGTCATAGAAGGAGTTGTGGAATTTCTTGGAGTCCTCCTGCCACCGCTCCAGGGCATCTATGCGGGCCTCTAACTTGGCGGCGGCGGCTTTCCCGATACAGTCCCTTTCCGGGTCAACGATGCACTTCTCATCGGGCATGATCAGCCCTCCTTATCGTCCTTCGGCTTGTCGTAAGTAAGCGCCTGGGCGCTGTCTCCCACTCCCTTTGTAGTGGGGTCGGCAACGATGCCCAGAATAGCCAGAACGGCGAACAGCGCGTTCACCACGTCCAACAGCTTGTCCCCCAGCGGAGAGAGGTCCATCGTGTATCCGAACACGGCGGCCACCACCTGTACCAGCAGCAGCACGGCGGGAATCAGGGCCAGCCAGAAAGTCTTGTTCTTGATTCGAACAGTCCAGTTAATCATGGTGCTATTCTCCTTTCACAGCGACGCGGCCCACTTGATGAGCAGGGCCCGCACGTTTTCCGCCGAGTAGTCCCCGGCCTTCCAGTAATCCGGGCTGTTGATGAGCCCGGCGGCGGCCAGCTTGTCCACGGCCTTGTCCAGCTCAGACACTTCGGTTTCCTCCCATTCCACGCCGAGATACGTGCAGATGCCCTTTGCGGTGGCCTCTGCCAGCTTGTCCCGGTAGTCAGAATCTTTCAGCTTCTCCACATCCTCTTTGGAGGTGTGGAAGCCGTACTCAATCAGGCATGCGGGTGCGTCGGTCTTGGCCAGCACGGTATACATCTGGTGCTTGATGGGTGAGCTTCTCAGGCTCACCCCAGCTGCGTGGAAGGCATTCACCAGGTCGGAGGCCAGGATGTTTCTCTGGGCCGTCATAGGCCCCTGAGAGGTGTAAATCTCCAGACCGGAGGCGTTGTACCACCCGTCGTTCCCGGCGGCGTTGGAGTGCAGGGAGACGTAGCAGGTGGCGTTGGCCTTGTTGGATACGTTTGCTCTCTCCGTCAGGGAAGGATTGGTGTCCTCCGTCCGGGTGCAGATGGTATGCACGCCATGGGCCTCCAGGAGAGGGGAAATCCGGGTGTACATGTCCCAGGCAAATTCCTTTTCCTTGTACGTCCCGTCCGGGCTGCCGTTCACCGTGTCAGGCCCGTGTCCGGGGTCAAGGCAGACTGTTTTCCTGCTCACAGGCTTGTCCTCCGTATCATCCGTGTTCCCTGCTTTCTTCGTCCAGACGGCCAGATAACCGGCCACCCGGCGGGAGCTGTAGATCTTCTTCCCGTCAAAATCGCACTGGGAACTGCCGCCGCTGTCCAGCCCCAGGGCCCGCAGGCCGGCGGTGTTGGCGTACTGCCCGCCCAGCTCCACCAGATCGTCCCGCATGGCCTCCGGGGTTTTGGCGTCCGCCGTGCCGTCCCCGGTGCAGTAGAGGATTAGGTAATCCCCGGCCAGCAGAACGGCCGAGCGGCCCCGTGTGCCGCCATAGGCCGGGTCATAGCTCAGGCGTGCGTCCGGCCCCTTGCTGGGGGTGAGCAATTCCACGCCGCTCAGGTAATTCTTGCCGCCGTTGTCCGGGATAACCTCCATGCGGATGTCCGTGTCGTCCCAGGTAAGCCCGTAGCTGTTCCACCCGGCGTTGGCCTTGACCGTGCCGTTGATTTTCAGGTTTCCCACCGGCTTCCCGGTGTTCATGTTGTAGAACCAGGAGTTGATGATGTAATCGCACCCGAGGGCTTCCTTCACCTGCGTCATGCTCCGCCCCCCGGCCTCCACGAGGGAGAGCCGGGAGACGGAGGACAGGGGGATGGTAGCGATGTACTTACTCATGGTTGGGATCCTCGGGGTGCTGGGCCTCCTCCCACTCCTGTCGGGCGGGGCCGCTGCCCACGGGGCCGGGATCGGCGGCGGCCTCCATCAGCTCCACCATGCCCGCACAGTCCCGCTCCATCCACAGCTCGCACAGCTCCTTGTAGTTGTCCTGGCAAACCCGGTGCCACACGTTGGAGGCCGACATCACGCCAGCCCGCTCCTCGGGGTCAATGGCGTTGTACTGCTCGCCCAGGGCCGCCCAGTCGGGGGTAAACTCGTCGGGAAGCTCCGCCATGGGGTTCATCTCCTTGCCCTCTCTCAGGTTGTGCAGGAGCATGGAGCGGCCCACGCCCACGTCCACGTTATTGGCCTTGGAGATGGCCCAGGCAGCGGGGGTCAGCTTGGCAAAGTTCAGTTCGGTGATCATGGTGTTTTCTCCTTTCAGATATAAAATAGGTTTTGATTTATGCCTTCGGCGGGCGTTCCTGGAGGCGACAGCCGATGCTGGAGCTCTGGTCCGACGTGCTGTTGAAGTTGACGCAGAACGGCCCATAAACCAGGTCCCGGTTATAGTTACCGCCATGGCGCAGGCACGGGTAACTACTGTAGAAATCCCAGCTATCCGGGACATAAGTAGTTTGACTACCTCTTGTCGCAGCCGGACGGAGCGCCCATTCAAACCCGCTTTGTGTCGGGATTGCCAGGTCAGACGGATAACCGCTTGAAGGCATGGAACCAATCAGCGTTCCGTTGGCATTGTCACTGAACTTGGCGGGATTGAGAATGACATTCAGGCCGCTGCTGGTATAATAGCAGCCGTCCATCCAGTCAAAGACATTATCCCACCAGCCCTCGATATTCCGGTACTGGGTAAAGCCGTAGGTCGTCCG
>CALUYR010000252.1 GCA_944325045.1 Candidatus Gastranaerophilales bacterium | reverse complement strand
GGGAATAATCCTCGGACTCAATGAAGCGATCCACGGCCTGGGGATCATCCTTGGCGAGTTTTTGCAAGCCGTTGAGTACGATCGTGTCGAGACACTTGCCCGTAACCATCAACTCGTTTACTTTCGGATCGAGCTTCGTGAGCACCATCATCTGGGTGATCCAGGCATCCGACTTGCCGACTGCCTTTGCCAGTTCTCGCTGCGTTTTAAACAACGGGCGGATCTTTGTGAGACTGTCGACAATTTCCGGCAACGACAGATTCTCTCGCTGCAGATTCTCAATGAGCTGCTTTTGCTGAGAGTAATCTTCATCGACGATTGCCGCAATAGTAGCCTTGCCCGTTTTCTGCATGGCGCGGAATCGCCTTGCACCGTGGTTGATGATGTAGCAACCGGCCTTTTTTGGATCCGCATGAACCGAAATGGGCTGAAGCAGTCCGTTGGCCTCGATTGAGTCGGCAAGTCCCTGAATGGCTTCTTCGGAAAAGCCCGCATTGTCCGTTGTGCGCGGCTGGGAGGGATCTTCGCTGATTTTCTCAAGCGGGATCTCCAAAATGACTTTGCCGGAAATCAACTCGACGTTGCCGGATTCGTTTTTGACCGCCTTGCGAGTTTCTGCACGTTGTCCGAGTCGGGTTAAAAATGCATTCTTTGCCATGGTTGTTTTTTCCTATCAATTAGCCTCGGTTCTTACGGGTCGCTCAAGCGGGATCAATTTACGTTTTGTTTTGAGGTGCATTTTGCGAAGCACAAGGTTGGCAAACGTGAAAAATTCGGTCTTTGCGGCACTTGCGGCTGATTTTTTCAGCTCCCAGCACGGGCACTGGGCTTCCATCGCTTCGGCAAAAGCGTCGCGGTTTGAGAGTGAACAAGGCAGCACGATGTCCGCGTATGCCGAACGAAGCATTTCAACGTTTCGCACGTGACGTGCAACATTGTTGCGGATGCGGTTGGGAATGATGCCGAGAAACTGCAGCTGCGGATTGGCTTCCTGAAAACGTTCGACCAAGTCCATCATCTGCCCGACGCCGTCAAGAGCAAACACTTCGGGTTCCATGGGACTTAACACATAGTGTGAATTCAATGCCGCCGCACCCATGTTTGCCGTAATCGATGGCGGCGTATCAATGACACACAGGTCGAACATTGCGTCCCAGGCGCTTAAAGCGGCAGAAAGACGTTCGACGGAATCTTCAACCGTTGAAAGATCCATTTCGCCCTGAACAGCCGGAATGACCGTGAGCAACGTTTCGGGTTTCAGCGCACCCGCATCAAACCCGTCGTCAAAAATCATGTTGGCCGTCACGCCGCTTGCATTGATCCATGGTTCCAAAGCAAGCGAAGCATTGCACTGATCATCCAGATCAATAAACAGCGTTTTCAGACCGCATTGAGCTGCATAAGCGGCAAGGTGACAGGCGATGGTTGTTTTGCCTTGGCCTCCCTTGATTACGGCCAGCGTTAGTCGTTTCATATCGACCTCAAGTTTCAACCGTTGAAATAAAAAACTGAAAAAACTTCAACTGTTGAAACTATACCTCAAATTTCCACACTTGTCTATACTCAGTAAAGGGTTTCTCCGACAGCCTTGATTTCAAATGCAAATTTTTGGCTTTCAGGACACTTAAAACCACAAGATGTAGTTTTTAAAATGGCCGCTGCCCAATTGATCGGGATCAAGTCGAAAACGGACAGAACCTGTACCTTCCTCAGCGTAATTTTTGGGGAAGCATCTGCGATGTGAGACAGTTGCCTCCGGTTGTCTTTCGCGTACCTTTCTCTGCGTAGACAACCGAAACACTTGAGATAAGAACGCTGACGCGTCTCAAGCCGCTGTTTTCAAGGGTTAAAGCGCGATACCGAGTCGCTTAAGAATCTCTTTTTTGTACCTTCCTCAGCGTAAAAATGTACCTTGCTCTGCGTAAGCAACCAAAACAGCATTTTTTCAGATAAGCTCCTCGTAATCAGTTGAATTTACAACAAATTTTTTTCATGTCGCAGATGCAAAACCCAAGGATGCGTACCTTGCTCAGCGTAAAGTGGCGTCTGGATTGCGATTCGACATGCTGTTTTCCCCCCGCTGTACCCTCCTCAGTGTAGACAACCGAAGCACTTTTCTGAAGGTCGTGATGGTCCTGAATGGCTTGATTTATAAGGCTTGGCGCGAATTTGAGTTGCAGGGAACCTAAAGGTTCTGTACCTTCCTCAGCGTAAAAAAGTTCCTTTTGCTACGTGAACCACCTTTGCAGACTCTCCAACGTTTGTAATGTAAGTAAGGTACTGAATTAATAGCGTTTTTTCTTTATCTTGGTGAAAAAAAATAGCAATATTGCGTACCTTACTCAGCGTGACCTTGCCTTCATCGGATTAAGAACCGAAGGGCAAACATTTAGGTGCAAAAGCGTACCTTCCTCAGCGTAGATTTCTGCTTGAACCAATCTCAGGTTAGTCGTTTTGCTGTTTAACGTAAAAACCAGAGAATTTGCTTTATTTTCAATGATTTAGCGTATATCCAAGTTCGGGAGAGGATAGAGAAAAGGGATGCAACCTTAAAACACAATATCTTGTGGTGTCTGTGGGTAAGAGGACAGCAATGCTGTTAGGGAAGGGGAATTTTCTTTCTTGAGGTAAAAAAACGTGTGCGGCTGACAGAATTTGAGTTATCCACAGATGCGGCCCGCACACATACTAGATCATATTTACATACTATATATATTAGAGCGTACCTTCCTCAGCGTAAAAGCGTACCTTCCTCAGCGTAAAAGCGTACCTTCCTCAGCGTGAATAACTTTGGTTATCCACAGGCTTTTGTGGATAACTCAGCATGCCGCACGGCTTTTTTATCACTCAGTAAAGGCTTTGCCTCAAAATCAGCTAAAATTCTGGCTCGGGAGAGTTTTTTTATGTCTGTTTCATTGATCCGAAGAGCAAACCAGATCACTTTCATGATCAGCCGGGCCGAAAAAGCCGCGCTGGTTGGTTTTTGCGAAGCCAACGACATCACAATCTCGCAGATCTCGCGTCGTTGTGTCTTAGCGGTTATTACGGATGATACTCGGCCTTCGGAGGATGTTGTGGGACGAATTGGCGGTCGCAACACGACGGTCAATGTCAAAGTGTCCGACGAGGAGAAGCAACAGATTGTGAGTTATGCCAAGAAGCTCGGCATTCCACCGTCTCGTCTGGTGCGCGACGCCATGCTTGTTTGGCTTCAGAAGACTTTTCCCGAACTAAAGAGCGCATCGGATCAAGGTGATGGCTCAAAAAGCGAGGCCGACAGGTGTACCACCACACTGTCGGCCCCTAAACAAGGTAATCCATGTCAAGGGTAGGACTACACATGTCTGCCGCCAATTCTAAACGAAGAGTTGCCGTTAAGAAAGTCCCCAAAGCGGAGGATTTCAAGTTGACGGCTCAGGATGTCGGAGTAAAAACGCCGCAGGATGCGGCTTCCGATGCTCGATACGAAAAACTCATTGCTGCGCAAAGCCAGATCCTCGATATGGATCCGGTGACGGCAGAAGCGGTTTCCTTTTCGCCGCGAGCAATGGTTTACTGCGGTCTGCCGTACCGCCAACCGGTTACTGTGACTGCCGACGGGAAAAAAGTGCCCGCACTTTTCTATGAACGTCGTTTCTCGCATGTGTTTATGCGCATCGGTACGATGCAGCCTGACATCGGTTTGCCTTTCGGCGGCATGTCCAGACTCATTCTCTCCTACGTCACCGAGCACGCGGTCAGACGCGGCACTAAAACCATCTGTCTGGCCGATAACATCGGCGACATGCTTCGTCAGTTCGGCATCACGAACATTACGGGCGGTGCAAGGGGTTCGATTACCTCGCTTAGAAAGCAATTCCTGCGACTGCGTTACGCTAATTTCCTGATCCGTTGGACTCGTGCCGGAACAACAATGCCCGACGGCACCAGTGCGCCGCCGGATATGTACACAACCAACGATAGTATGTTTTCGATCATCCGTGATGCCTCGCTGTGGCACCGCAACGATCCGAACACCGATATTCTGGGTCTGGATGATGATTCGAAATATTTCATTG
>CALUYR010000251.1 GCA_944325045.1 Candidatus Gastranaerophilales bacterium | reverse complement strand
TAAAATATCGATAATCTACATCATAGGAATAATGAGATTGTCCGTTTTGTGTATTTGTCAAAGTTTCATTCATGACAATATTATCTTCCGGAATCTGAGGATTTTTAATATATTCCTCGAACTCTTCCATGGTTCCTTTTACCGTACAGTGATAGATTGTACGATTGAAAGTATCATCATCGTATAATGTTTGGCTTATAACAGTGAAAAATGGGACCAGATTAACTGGTTTGTTTTTATAAGTAACCAATAACGATAAAAGAAGATTTTTGTTGTAAATGTACGTTTCCTTTCTGTATTTGATATCTTCAAAATCATCATGATAGATAATAACAGTTCCCCATTCTCCATCAAAATTTCTTTCTATTCTTCTTCTATTTTCATCGATCTCATACTCCTCACTATCTAAGAACTCTTTCGGTATAAAACCAACATTAAGTTCTTCGATCATATGACGAAAAGTATCATCAGAAACATCCATTCTTCTCTTACCATACTTTGACCACATTTTCACATGATCTCTTTTTACAAATTCATGAGTGATAACAGATGTAGGATCGTATTTAGAACCATACTCATGATAAGTAAGAATATCTTCATCACCACCTGTTTTAACAGATGCTAATATTATCCCGTCTGCATCATTCCATATCGCTTCTTTTGTTGATGTTGTCTTTCCGCTAAACAACTGAGATAATACGGATTGTTCGTTTCTCATTTTCAATATCCTCCTTTGATTAAAAAATCAAGATACATTTTATTTTATACTATGCATCTTGAATTATCCATCCATGATACAATATTTCATGGATGGATAATATACTACATTTTCTTTCATAGCTATAATATATAATTCTAATTTTAGAATTTTCCAAAAAAAAAATAAAATATAGGAGAGGGCATAATGCCCTCTCCAAACTTAGTTTAGAACTTCTCATAATAGTTGGCAATGGTTGTATCGATATCTTGTAAGTCTCTGATATAATCACACTTAATATCTTCAAATTGAGGTAGATATTTCTTGATGATATAATCAGATACATCAGCATGACTTACCAATCTGAGTAAATTCAGGACCTGAGCATCCATCTTTTTCAGGAAGATGTCAATACTCTTCTGAATATCCGTATGATAATCTTTTCCAATTACCACACTTTTGTCATCTTTATTATAGACTACAAGATCATCATTGGTAATACGATATTTTCTATCATATCCCTGATTGAATTTTGAGATATTGACATCAGTGATATCGTATTCTTTATTATCACCAACTTTCTCTAGAAATACTCTTCCTGCTACTATTGCTTCTTTCTCATCAACTATATCATTCCTCACACTGATAGACACTGTGCATAAAGCATTTGTATGACCATAGTTTCTGATATAGAATTTGATCGACGATACACCATCAGGATTAGTATCAGATCCGGTATCTTCAATATAGATCTCTACAGAAGTAGGTTCTCCAATTGTTTCTACTCCACCAACTCCAAGATTGACTATATCAAACCTCTTGATGGTATCTTGACAAAAGGTATCCATGAAATTTTTGATATCTTCAATAGAAGATATGATAGTTATATCATCCTTATCTTCATCATACCAGTTATCCCAAAATCCAGTAATCGTCGTCTTTGTATTAAACCTATGAGTCTTAGATACAGAAGTTCCTTTCAGGAAGATAGGTTTCTTAGTACCAACTTCAGTAACAGCAGAATCATATACACTGATAAGAGTATACTTATCAAATGTACCAGATGCTCTTTCCATTGTCTGATACTCAAATTTACATTTATCATTATTCAGTATAGTAAATAATCCATTAATGCTATTTGTGAATCTGGAATGAGGATATTGTAATATAATCTGTGTTCCAAAGTAATGATAATCATCCATGGAGATACTATCATAAGAATCAATAGGACATGCGTATACTCTTCTGATAATCATATTACCAGAGAATGTGTTCTTATATCTACTAAAAGTATCTACAATATATACATACTCTGATTCAGGATACTCTTCCAATCCTTTTTCCAGATATCCTCCAAGATACTTAGAGTGGATATAGTAATCACGAATCGCATAATTTGTAACACGATTTACACGATGGATGAAATCTGTTTTGGTAGAAGAGATATGTCTTGTAAGAGTATAATCATAATGCTCTTCAAGGAAAGGATAATCTTTTTCATCTACCTCTTCCAGATTATTCACGAACTCAAACTTACCATCATAGCTTGATATAATCTCTGGATACTCTCCATAGTTAATATCCGTATCTACAAATCCTTCAATAGAATTTGTAACACAAAACTTATTCCATTCCGGAATAGTTTCCATACGAGGTACTTTCTTAAGATGAAAGACTTTATCCTTCTTGGTATTGAGAGATATTGTAGTACCATTTGTAATATGGGATTTTACAATAGTCTCTCCATCATGCTGATAAAGACTCATGCGGATAGTAACAAAGTCAATATCCTTTACTGCAGTTGCATTGGGGTTAAAATTAATCTTCATCTTTTCTCCTCCTTTAGATGAAAGAAATTTGCAGACAGAAATTCACTGTGATTTCCTCATCTGCATAACTATATGTTTACAAGGCTATAATATATGATTGAAATTTCATTTAAAAACAAAATAAAAAAGAAAGG
>CALUYR010000250.1 GCA_944325045.1 Candidatus Gastranaerophilales bacterium | reverse complement strand
GTAATAATGGCTGCTCCACATGTCATGGCTTCAAGTACGGGTAAACAAAATGACTCATACATAGAAGCACAAATATAAATATCAGTTTTCCTTAAGGTATTACCTATTACAATCTGTGGGGGATTAATGATAGGTTTTAAATCCTTATTCTTTTTTGGTTCTTGGATTTTAAGATTAAAATTTAACATTTTTGCTCCTTTCTAAGTTGGTTAAATAGACTTCCTTTAATCCCGCGCTGCCTTCCCGAAAGAAAAAACCGGGAAAAAAAGAAAGTACGCGTCCAATATCGAAAGGAAATTATAAGTTCAACAACTAATTCGTTTAGCTTTCCTTGGCAACTTGTTGCTTTAGGAAAGCTTAGCGAATGAGGAATTAGTTGTTGATAGTCTTGGCATTTGTCTTTACGAAACTTCCTGAATCTAATAACTATTTCGTAAAGACAAATGCCTTAGACGGCACTTATAATTTCATTTCGGTATAAGCGTATGAACATTCTTTTTTTCCCGGTTTTGAATGAGGGAAGGCATAACAACTCATCACGAAGTGATTCCGCTTTGGAAAGAGCTAGAGAAAACTACGTTGTCTCTTTTTT
The DNA here is from genome assembly GCA_944325045.1 of Candidatus Gastranaerophilales bacterium. Classification (GTDB taxonomy): domain Bacteria; phylum Cyanobacteriota; class Vampirovibrionia; order Gastranaerophilales; family Gastranaerophilaceae; genus UBA1221. The sequence goes on along the minus strand of CALUYR010000250.1, from coordinate 2,034 downwards.
TTATCCCAAATAAATCCGTCGTGAGCTTGCGAACACTAAACGGATTTTCAACCAACTCATCACGAAGTGATTCATTCTGAGAGTTAAACATAGTAAAAACATAGTAAATTATGGAACACAGAAATGACAGATATCAGCCGAAAAGTGATTGATTTGGTATTTTGGGATAGTAAATTTGGTTTTTGATTGTGTTTGGTAGAATTTAACAAGTGATTAGTTAAGTAATATGTTGTTAGTTAAGTAACATCTAATCTATTAGGTTTGGTAACATCCTATTAGGTTAGGTAACATCCAATACACTCTGAGAGTTAAACATACACATAGGTTAGGTAACATCCAAATACACTCACACACTCACATAGGTTAAATAACACCCAACACACTCATACACTCTTAAATACACTAACATAGGTTAAGTAGCATCTAATCTATTAAGTTAAGTAACAGGTTAAGTAACATCCAAACACACTCACACACTCTTACATATACTCATCATTCTAACATCTCACAAGTGATTAGTTTAGTAGGATCTAACCTATAACATCTACATGAATAATGATTGTTAGCATTATAGTGATTAGTCTGTTAGCATCTAAACCAGCACTCTTCTGTTACACTATGATTAGTCTGTTAACATTATGAAACTCAATAATCTAATCCGAAAGTGATTAGATTATTGACTTTATAACTAATCACGAAGTGATTCCGTGTCATACCCCCCCCAGAACCAAAACGGGGTGGTTGTTGTATAGACTGGTAGGGGGTATGACATAACCACCAAATAATGAGCGATTAATATTATTAAAAAGAGGGTATGACATAACCACCATAAAGAGAATCTGTACGATCTGTAGTTACTTTATCTTAAAAATATGACATAACCACCTTTAACCACCTTTAACCACCTTAAAATAACCACCTTAAAAAAATATGACATAACCACATAATTGACTATCGGTTTAAAATAACTCAGTCTTAAAAAGAGGATATGACATAACCACCCTTTTAATTCTCAGCATTCTTATTAAAAAAAGGTGTAGGTATGACATAACAAATCTATTAGTTGGTATGACATAACACCATATAAGTATGACATAACCAACTTATATTACATAACACCATATAAGTATGACATAACCACAATTACCTAATAATTCTTATTAGTCAGTATGACATAACCAATCAAATAATATAACCAAATAAATAACCAGACAACTAAAATATACCTAACAATACTAATACTAATAACAACACAAATTGCCTACAAATTACAAACAAATTGCACCAATAACATAACATCAACAACACAACATAACACACAAAGATTAATTACGAAGTGATTGGTATGACCTAACACATAAATAATCAGTATGATCTAACATACCTGATAGATATGATCTGACACATATCTAACAATAACAACAAACCAACTCTGATAATTACAATCCATACAGCATGATAAACAACAAACTTGATATCAATGGAATAAAGCGCACAAAAAAGAGAGAGACCGATTAAACACCAGTCTCTCTCCCTCAATACACTATCTATCTTCTATACGAAAATGTCCCCTAAAAGCATAGCGATAGTGTGTGTACAAATAGTTATATATAAAATTAGTATTGACTTGTCAATAGGTTTTTTATAACATTCTTGAAAAAAAGGATATCATAGATGAGACAGATTATTCCTACTCAAACAATAACTACAACAAACAAAGAGAAGTTTCCTGTACAAGGTGATGATTGTAAGAGAATATCTACAATAGTAGCTATGGAATTGTATGGTTGTCCTATATCGGAAGTAGCAAGAGAATTGAATTGCAGTGTAGATGATATATTTAGTGTTACAGATTCTCCTGATTACATGAAGATAAAGAATGCTATGATAGATACTATCAGAAAGATAGATCATAATACATTGTCTGGTAGAATATTGCAGGAAGCAAGCAATGCTTTTGATAGAATGACAGAGTTAGCAGAGAATGCAAAGAAAGAAGATGTTAAGTTTAGCGCTAACAAAGATTTACTTGAT
>CALUYR010000249.1 GCA_944325045.1 Candidatus Gastranaerophilales bacterium | reverse complement strand
CTTCGGGCGTGGGATCGATGCCGCCCTTGGAAAAGGGGTTGCACCGAAGGATGCGCCAGGCGCCGAACAGGATCCCCCTCACGACGCCGAGGTTGTTGATGCACCGCTTGGTATACTCCGAACAAGAGGGGGTATACGGGCACATATGGCGGGAAAGATACTTTTGATAAAAACAAATCAGGCGGATGCAAGCCCCCCTTAAAAAGGGCTTATACACCGTCTTTTTGAGGTATCTCCAATTTTGCGGAAGTATCTTCCTCAGTACGAGTTTCAATCAGCTTTTCCTTTTTGAAAAGCCGCGCAAGGTCCTTCGAAAAAGCGGCAAAGCAATATTCCTTTTGCTGCCGCGGGATAAGAAGGACGGCGCACGGAAGCAACGTTTCCGCCTGCGTGCGGTACGCTTCGCGTAAGAGCCGTTTGATGCGGTTGCGCACCACGCTTTTTCCGTACTTTTTCCCCACGCAGACCGCCATCTTTTTTTCGCGGTCGGCGCAGTATACAAGGGTCAACGTTTCTGCATGGACGCGCTTCCCGTTTTTTAAGATGCGCGCAAATTCCTTCTTTTTTTTGATCCGAAGGTACTTCATACCGCAGCTTTTATGCGGAGATGTGCTTTCTGCCCTTGTTTCTTCTTCTCTTTAAGGTGTTTCTGCCACCCTGCGTCTTCATTCTCTGACGGAACCCGTGCACCTTGCTTCTCTGGCGTTTTTTCGGCTGATACGTTCTTTTCATGGTATACTCCTTTTATAATGGCTTACGTTTTTTGATTATAAGAAATTTTTCCGCCTTCGTCAAGCGATTATGCGGCGTTTCTTACGGGTAATATGAGATACAGACTGTCTTTTACGTCCGCATTCTGTAAAATAAAGGGGGAAACGGGTCCGTTGAACGAGATGACGACTTTTTCCTCGTCGAGCGCGCGCAGCGCGTCGAGAAGGTATTTTGCGTTCATCGAGATGGTGAGCTCCACGCCCTCCGCCTGCGCTTTGACGCTCTCGTCCACGTTGCCGAAATCGGAGACGGACGTCACTTTCACAAGATCGCCGTCCACCGTCAGGGTGACGAGGTTGTTCTTGTCGCCGCGGATGAGGATGGCGGCGCGCTCCGCACTCGCGATAAGGTCGTTTTTTTCCACCGTGACGACCGTCGAGAATTGGTTGGGGATGACGTTCTCCTTGCGGATAAAATCGCCCTGATAGAGGCGGGAGACGACGCTCGTCCCCTCGCCCGAAACGAGCATCATGCCGCCCTGTGTATAGAGGGTGATCTCTTCGTCCTCTTTTTCGAGCATTTTTGCGATCTCGGAAAGGGTGCGGGCGGGGCAGATGATGCTCATCTCGCCCGTTTTGGTCAAGATCTCTGCCGAAGAGAGCGCCAAACGGTACCCGTCGAGCGCGACCATCTCCAATTTTTCCCCAAAGCTCATCAAACATCCTTTGAGGACGGGGCGGGAATCGTCCTGCGCGCAGCAGAACGTCGTTTCGCTGATGATCTTTTTGAGGGCGGACTGCTTCATCGTGAACGAATTTTCGCCGATCTCAAAGTTGATGGCGGGGAATTCTTCGGCGGGAAGGCTCTGCATAAAGGTGCCTGCGTCGCGGTATTTGATCTCCACGCCCTTTTCGCCCGTCGCGATGCATACTTCTTCGCCCGTGAGCTTTCCGATAAAGTCGGCAAAGAGTTTCCCCGGCACGCAGATCTCCCCTTCTTCGAAAATCTCCGCCTTCACCGTCTTGCGGATGGAAAGTTCTCCGTCCGTGGCGAGCAGGGAGACTTCGTCTCTCAGTGCCGTGAGTTTGATGCATTCCATGATGGGCGCAGTGGTGCGCACGGCGCAAGCCTTGCTCACTTTCAAAACGGCTTCCGCGAGAGAGAGCCCGTCGCAAACGAATTTCATGCCTTTTCTCCTCCTGATATCTGAGTATTAAAAGAATCCTACTAATAGTAATAATAATAGGAGCCGTGGAATTGTGGACAAGTTTTTTTGGCAGAAAAGCTCGTCCGTATTTTTCCTATATTATAAAAGAAAACGGCAAAAAATACAAGCGAATCAGCCGCCTTTTGCAAAAAAAGAAAGGGGGAAAGCATGTTGAAAGCGTGTGAAAGTTTTTGTGGAAAACATGAGGAAAATGGGGAAAGAACGTTGGAAGAGGGCGGAAAAAAAGGGGAGGATAAAAAAGGAAGATGAAAAAGAAAAGGGTTATCCACAAAGTTATCCACGCTGTGGAAAACTTTTGTATCCTTCCTCCACAAAGGGTTGAAAAGGCGGGAAAAATGTGCTATAATACCCGTATGTATATGGATTTTCCCGATCTTGCGCGGGCAAAAGCGCTTTTTGAGCAGAATCAAACAACGTTCGAGGCGTTTTATGAGCTTCTGATCGCGTATAACGGACGGTATAACCTGACCGCCATCACACAAAAAGAGGAAGTTCTCCACAAACATTTTTACGACAGTCTCCTTGGCGAGCCTTATTTTGAACAGGGGGCGGCGTGTGTGGAGATCGGCTCGGGCGCGGGGTTCCCGTCCATCCCGCTCATGATCGTGCGCAGAGACCTTCGCGTCACGCTCGTGGAGAGCACGGGGAAAAAATGTGAATTTTTACGGACGGCGATCAGAGAA
>CALUYR010000248.1 GCA_944325045.1 Candidatus Gastranaerophilales bacterium | reverse complement strand
AGGGCCCAGTTTATGCTCTCGGTTCCGCCCGAGGTGAAGATGACCGTTCCCTTTTTGGCTCCCAAAGAGGTCTTTATAATCTCCCTGCTGTCCTCCACTATTTTTTCCGCCTGTTTTCCGAAACGGTGGATGGCGGCGGGGTTTCCGTAAGACTCGGTCATGGCGAAAAAGGCGGCGTCCGCCGCCTCTTTCACCACCTTTGTGGTGGCTGCATTGTCAAAATATATTACTTCTGCTTTGTTGTCCATGAGTCTTTAAGGGTGACGGTGCGGTTGAACACCATCTTTTCGTCTGTGCTGTCCTTATCAACTGTAAAGTATCCCAAACGCATGAACTGGAATGTGTCTCCCGCCTTGTGTCCGTGGAGATATTTCTCTATCTTGGCGTTTTCCACCACCTTGAGGGAGTCGGGGTTTACATTGTCGAGCACCTCGCCCTCAGAGGGGTTGGGAGTGTTGAAAAGTCTGTCGTAAAGGCGGATCTCGGCGTCATGGCAGTTGTTGGCGTCGACCCACTGGATAGTTCCCTTGACCTTTCTGCCGTCGGGAGTTGTGCCTCCGCGGCTTTCGGGGTCATAGGTACATATCAGATGGTCGATGTCGCCGTTTTCATTGTATACAGCCTTTTCTGCCTTGATATAGTAGCCGCCCTTGAGACGGACCTCGACGCCGGGAGAAAGTCTCTTGTAGCCCTTGGGGGGAACTTCGGAGAAGTCGTCTGCCTCGATGTATATCTCACGGGAGAATGTGACCTCTCTTGTGCCCATTCCGGGGTCGTTGGGATTTATCTCAATGCTTATATCCTCGGTCTTGCCCTCGGGGTAGTTCTTAATTACCACCTTCAAGGGTTTGAGCACCGCCATTGCTCTCTCTGCGTGCTCGTTGAGGTAATCTCTGACGCAGTACTCGAGAAGGCTGTACTCCACAACGCTGTATGTCTTGGACATACCTGCCGTATTTACAAAGTTCAAAAGTGCGGGAGCGGGATATCCTCTTCTTCTCATGCCTGCGATGGTTGCCATTCTCGGGTCGTCCCATCCGCTGACAACCCCTGCGTTTACAAGAGCAAGGCAGCGACGCTTGCTGGTGAGGGCGTAGCTGAGATTGAGACGGGCAAACTCGATCTGTCTCGAGGGATGTTCAAATCCTGCCTCTTTCAGCACCCACTCGTAAAGGGGTCTGTGGTCCTCAAACTCCAGTGTGCACAGGGAGTGTGTAACACCTTCCACCGTGTCGGATATGGGGTGGTTGAAGTCGTACATGGGATATATGCACCACTTGTCGCCGCATCTGTCGTGAGGTACTTTCATTATTCTGTAAATTATCGGGTCTCTCATGTTGAGATTTCCGCTTGCCATGTCGATCTTGGCTCTCAATGTCTTTTCACCCGGCTCAAACTCGCCCTTTCTCATGCGCTCAAAGAGGTCGAGATTTTCCTCGACGCTTCTGTCGCGGTAGGGGCTGTTTTTGCCCGGCTCTGTCAGAGTTCCTCTGTACTGTCTCATCTCCTCTGCCGAAAGGTCGCAGACGAAAGCCTTGCCCTTTTTGATGAGCCTTATGGCAGCCTCATAGCAGGCGTCAAAGTAGTTGGAGCCGAACACCACGCTGTTGGGCTCAAAGCCGAGCCAGCGTATATCGTCTATGATGGCGTTGACATACTCGTCGTCTTCCTTGACGGGGTTTGTGTCGTCAAGGCGGAGGTTGCACACGCCGCCGTATTTTTTAGCGGTCGTAAAGTCCATGGCTATCGCCTTTATGTGGCCGACATGGAGATATCCGTTGGGCTCGGGAGGAAAACGGGTCTGCACATGGTCGTAGACTCCCTCTTCCAGATCCTTGTCTATCAAATCGTATATGAAGTTGCCCTCAAAAAGGACATTGTTCTTTGTCTCTTCGTATTCTGTATTGTTCATTATAATTCTCCGATAAATCTGTCAAATCTTTTTTCTATCTCATCTTTGCCCAAAATAGCCATTATGGAGCAGAGGTCGGGGGTGTTTTTGCGTCCTGTTACGGCAACTCTTATCACCGACGACACATCGCCCACATGGCCCTTGAAGCTGTCGGGATTTGCCTTATATGCCTTGACATCGGGCGAGAAGCCGAGCCCTCCGCATATGGATTTCACCGTCTCAAACCAGGCGTTTTTGTCTTGCGTCTCGTCGTATACCTTGCGGTAGCCCTCTATTATTGCCTTCTTGTCCTCTTTTGATATGTTCTCCATGCTCTCATATTCAAAGCCGCCGTCAAAGAGATAAGCCATGTATTTGGAGACATCTTTCCACTTTCTGATATCTTTTCTCGGCTTGTTTCCGCTTCTGTCGACGCCGAAGAAGGCTGTGGCCTTTTCCTCGTTTTCTCTGAGCTTTTGTGCGAAGTCCTTTTCAAACTCCTCGGCCCACTCGAGAACATTTTTATATATCTTCTCGGCGCTGAAACGGGAGATGACTTCAGAGGAGACATCTTCCAGCTTTACAAGGTCGAAAAGAGCGCCCGATTTGCTCATGTTCTTCATGTCGAACTTGTAGTCCTTCATGTCGGCGGTCTTGTTCTGCTTTCTCCAATCCTCATACTTGGAGTTT
>CALUYR010000247.1 GCA_944325045.1 Candidatus Gastranaerophilales bacterium | reverse complement strand
GAAAAAATGGTAATCTGAAAACACAGAAAAACACCCAGGGGAAAAAGAAGTTCGCCCCGGATTTTTCGTGGCTATGGCAGTCCAAAGGAGGGCATATGAAACACTATATACAGCTGAATGTCCACTTGCTTGGATCTCATGGGGAGCGGGTGATTACACCGGCGGAAATTGTGGACTACGCCCTGAGAGAGGGAGCAAAGGCCGTCGCCATAACAGACCTCAATTCTGTGCAGGCATTTCCGGAATTTTCCCGGGTTCTCCGGCAAAGAGCTCCGGAATTGAAGGGCATTTATGGGGCTCAGCTCCATTGCCTGGACAGAGCGGAGGAGCCCATCCTCATTACACTCCTGGCAAAAAACCGGGATGGCCTGACCAATTTGTATCGGATTCTCTCTGCTGGTTTTGAGTGGGTAGTTTCTGAGAAAGTCTGGCCCTGTGTGAAACTGGAAGATGTGCTTCGAAACCGGGATGGCTTGCTTATAGGTCGGCTTTGCAGCTGGCCAGAGATTCTTCATGATGCCAATAAGGAGGAAAATACACTGTGGTTTACCCTGGAAGAAAGATACAGGGATTTTGACTATGCTGAAATCCCTCCCTGGAGCCAGGACATTTTGGAGCAGGGGTGCCAGGTTGACGCAAACATCCTGAACGCTGCGGCCAAAAAGATTGCCGGGGTTCTCCAGCTTCTGGGGAAAACACCGGTAGCCGTATATGGAGGAAACCGCACCTTGCCGAAGGGTCAGGGATTCTCTTCCCTGAAATCCACCCAGGAGGTTCTGAAGGATTTCGCCTTTCTGGACGATTTGCGGGAAACGGTGGTGTTGGAGAACCCGGAGAGAATTGTGAGACAAATCCTGCGGTTTTATCCCTTTGATTTAAAACCCGCCCCACTTTTGCTGCCGGATGCTGAGAGCCGGGTGAGAAGCCTATGCCTGGAAAAGGCGAAAGAAAAGTATGGAGAAGATCTTCCGGTCTTTGTTCTGAAGCGGCTTCGCGGAGAGCTGGATGCAATATCTGACCGGGCAAACTCTTGCCCGGACATCTGGTCTGTGATTCTTTTGCTCTACGGCATTGCGGATGTGTGCCGCAGCCGGCAGTATCCCTTTTTGCTCAGAAACAGCTTGGGTAGTACCTTTGTGGCATACTTACTGGGGATTACCGCTATCAACCCCTTGCCACCCCACCTGTACTGCCCTATGTGCAGAAGGATTGTGTGGCATCCGGACCGGAGACTGCAAAATATCCGAAGGCATTTCTGCCCGGAGTGTCATGCGGAAATGTCGGAAGAGGGTCAAGGGCTTATGCCGGAATCCATATGGGTGGATGGAGGGAGAAGCCTATCCCTGGAGCTTCCGGAGGAAGCAATACTCCCAATTTTTACATATCTGGAAAATACTTTTGGGAAGGACCGTGTGTTTGCCGCAGATTCTTCCGGCAGCCTGTATAGCTGCAAATCCCATCCTTCGGAAGTTCGGAAGGCTTGCTTCCGGCAGCGGCTGGCAGGCTGGGAGTGGCGGCAGGGGAGATGTGCGGAAGAAATTGTGATTACGGATGAAACCGATGACATCTTCCGATATACCCCTGTGATGCACCAAAGCAAAGCGCAGCTGGGGACAGGCACTATCCAACTGCCTTCCCGGGAAACCGGGCTGTTCAGTATAGGTGTATTGCCCACGGCGTCCGTGTATGCCTTGTGCTGGATGAGGACATTCTCCAAAGTCCGGGCGGAAGATATCCGCCTGAATGACACGGACATTGCGGACTTTTTTCAGACAGACAGTCTTCTGGGAATCCCTCTTTCCCAGCGGTGTAGAACCGTGATAAAAGAGGCGCAGCCTCGGACTTTTCCGGAACTCTTACAGGCCATCGGTCACGGGTGGAGTACCGGTACTTGGGAGGATAACGCAAAGATTCTCGTGGAAAACGGCTTCGGACTGACAGAAACCATCGCTTTTCCGGAGGATGTGATGCACCTGCTGGAACAATACGGTATGGACAGCGAAACCGCATTCCAATATGGGGAATTTGTGAAGAATGGACGGGCAAATTCCCAAGGATTTTCCCCGGAAGACAGATTGCTTTTCAGAGAATATGGGGTTCCGGCGTGGCTGGTAGCCTCCACGGAGAAAATCCGCAGCCTGATTCCCAGAAACCGGGCTGTGGAGCAGATGCAAATAATCGCTCAGCTGATATTTTATAAACGAATGCAGCCCCTGATTTTTTACGCCGGTGCCCTTTCCGCAAAAATTCCTCCAGGTTTTGATACAGGCATTTTTACCGGTGATATGGAAAGTCTGGAAAAAGCACTGGATGTTTGTACGCAGCGCCTCTGGGAGGGAAATGTACTTGGAACAGAATCGGAGACACTGAGAGTACATCGTGATTTTCTGGCTCTGGGACTGGAATCCATGAAAAAAGGCTACAGCTTCCAGAGTATCTCTGATCCGATACCGGATAGGGCTCCATTCTTTCCGGAAAACGGAAAAATACAAATCGCTGTAAAGGAATCTCTGAACAAATCGTCTGCGGCTGGACAGCGGATCTTTTTCGCCAGCCATGCAGAATGAAAAACAGGAAA
>CALUYR010000246.1 GCA_944325045.1 Candidatus Gastranaerophilales bacterium | reverse complement strand
AAACTGGGATCAATTTCATTCTTTGCTTGCGAAGCTTGGAGTAACAGCTAAGCTTCGCGGCAACGGTCTTGTGTTTGTCAATGAAGACGGCTTGCAAGCGAAAGCATCGAGCGTAGGACGAGAATTTTCAAAAGGAGCATTGGAAAAAAGATTTGGACCATTCGGTAAATCGCTCTCCCCTACCCTGCCTGGGACCAGAAATCACAAATCTTATTTTCCAAAACCGTTGCTTCGGGACGATCGAAATCGACTCTATCAAGAGTATCTAGGGATCAAAGAAGATCGGAAAGCAACATTGAATGAAAAATTTCAACAGTTGAAACAATGGCGATCTGAGCAATACGACATTATTCGCAATGAAGCACGGATAGCGAAAGCCGCCAATCGACTGATGGTGAAGGATTGGTTTAGTCGAAGAATAACCAGCGCAATGATTACAGAGACGGCACGGCAACGAAGAGAACATTTGCGCGAACAGTTCGATTTGGCAAAAGAGAAGCTTTTTAAAGAATACGGGAACCGAAGCTGGGTGGATTTTTTACGCACGAAAGCAGTGTCAGGTGACGAAACGAGCCTGCAAATCTTAAGAAACCGTCCGGGAGGAATGATTGAAGGTGCAGGCAACAAAATTTCAACAGTTGAAAAAGTCGAAACTGCCGGTGCAAAAGATTTTGCCGGTTTACCGCAGGACCAGATCACAAAACGAGGCACCATTATCTATTCTGACGGACGACAGGCAGTTCGAGATCGCGGCAATGAATTGCAGGTATCGGATGCGTTTGACAGCACTTTGATTCTGCGGACGTTGCGGGAGGCACAGTCCCGATACGGTCAGAAAATTAACGTTACCGGAACTGAAGAATTCAAAGCTGCGGTTGTGGTCGCAGCGGCAAGGTACGGATTGAATGTTGAGTTTGAAGACATCGAAATGAATCGAAGTCTTTATCAATTGCGAAATGAAGTAAGCGGAGTACGAGACAATGGACAAAACGGAACAGGTTCTCGAAGAAGCGTTGAAAGCGGTCGAAGATCATGGGGAGACGTTGACCGAGGAATCCTTTTTGAAGGAAAAGAAGGTCGAAGAGAAGACAGTTTTGCAGAAAAAATCCGCGAAAGCTTTGTCGAGGACTGGTGGACCGACATTTCAGGCAATGTTGCAGCAGTTGCCGCTCGATCCCGTGTTGACACAATTGCCGAAATCCGAGGTCGATTTAATACCGAAACAATTGCTTTGCCGCGTATGTCCAAACGCGACCTGGGTGAAGTTTCAGGTTGGGGACGATATGAATCTAGCGTGCATTTGCAGATCGGGAGGAGGCATGGACAAACAAGTGACCTTCGATCTGTCGGCACCAAAGGAAGCCACGATCATGTCGGTGGTGGCATGTGGAGATCTCGTTCGCTGGTTTTTAAACCAGAAAGAAGAATAATGCAGTCCGGCGATTTGCGTTTGTGCGAATCGTTGGTTGCAAAGCTCAATACGGCGGAAGGGACATACTTCTACCCGATTGCACCGGAAACTATCCAAACCGATGTGACATTTGAGGGAACAAGCGAATACGAAGGCAATCGATACTTGTTTCTCAAATTAGCGGATCGGACAGGGTTGGGAGTGTGTTCGCTAAGAAAAGCAGGATGGAGCGAAAGCCGAACCGCTCTGCTTACCGCAGGAGAAAAAGTCAATATAAAGACCGGTTTGGCAGAAAAGAAAACCGGACGCAAGCGTTAGTTTCAACAGTTGAATTTTTTTGGTTGTGCCACCGACTGAAAAATTCACAACATTTGAGCAAGGGTCAAATGATCAAAGCCAACAAAAAAGTCCAGCGGGGACATGAAGACCGCAACGCTCGTATTCGCGGAACAGTGTTGTTTTTCCTGGCACTGTTTATTGATTCGTGGATCATTACGCAGTACATGGCAGTGACGTTTCATTTCCATCCGGCGCTGGGGTGGAATTTTTCGCATATCTATCTTCCATGGGATTGGATCGTCTGGTATGCGAAGTGGAGCGGTCAATATCCCGAGGTTTTCAGAGAAATCACACAATTTGCGCTTTCAATCACGGCATTTTCAATGTTGCCGACCATAGGGATTTATTCCATTTTTATCGGAAAGCTGAAGGCTAAAGAAGATCTTTATGGTTCTGCACGATGGTCTGAATGGGAGGATGTCAAACAAGCCGGATTGCTTTCGACGGCACCCGACTCGGTCGTAGTGGGCGCATTCAAGGACAACCACGGAAAAATTCGTTATTTAAGGCATTCCGGCCCGGAACATGTGTTGACATTTGCACCCACCAGAAGCGGCAAAGGTGTCGGCCTTGTGGTGCCGACATTGCTTTCATGGAATGAGTCGGCGGTTGTGACCGACTTAAAAGGGGAGCTGTGGGCACTGACTGCCGGATGGCGACAAAAGTATGCGGAAAATCGTGTTGTGAAGTTTGAACCAGCGTCACCGGATTCCGTGCATTGGAACCCGTTGGACGAAATTCGTTTCGGTGAAGCCGAGGTCGTAGGTGATGTTCAA
>CALUYR010000245.1 GCA_944325045.1 Candidatus Gastranaerophilales bacterium | reverse complement strand
GTTGCTGTCTCTGCTTTGTAATTTGTTCTTCTACAGCTAACTGCCCTTTTAAAGAACGTAATTCTGAATCTTGATCAGGTGTACGATTCCTTGTATTTTCTAAGGCATCAATTTGTTGCTTTAAATTTTCAACCTCAGCCGCCGAATCTTCAGCCTCAACTTTTAATTCATCAAAAGTTTTAACTTGGCTTTTTACAAGTGCTCCAAGTCCTACTATCCCACCAATAACCGCAGTCCATGGTGTAATTCCTAATGCATTTGCCAAACCTGAAGCCGCACTTTTTAATCCAGTTAAAGCTTTTGTTCCCTTTGTGGCTTCTTTTGTAATTGTTCCAAGCTTTTTTGCTGTTCCTGAATAAACAACTCCTGATTTAAGTTTTTTCGCTTGTCCTTCTTGGTTTAGTCCTATTGTAGACCCTTTAGTTACAGCTGTTCCTTTTGTAATCGTTGAAGTGGCACTCCTACGAGCCGCCGCATTTTGTTGCCATGCTCTGGTATTTCGATTCACTGCTTCTGTTTCTCTATTAATACCAGTTGCATTTTTCGCAATTTTACCTCCTTGGTTACCTGACCAAAGATACTTTAAACTACCTATCCAACCCTTATCACTTACAAGACTTTGCAACTTTTGAATAGACTTAAAAGCAACTAATATTGCTCCTCCTATTGCAGTCCATTTAGTTGCCGCCTGTCCAATATCAGAACTTAAGAAGTTAAGAACTGCTGTACCTGCGTCCATAACTCCTTTTATAAAGTCACTAAAAAGAGTTTTATAAGCAAAATTTTCAAAAGCAGACTTTAATCTACTTAAGTGTCCTTCAACACTATCTAAAGCCGCTTCATTTTCTTTCATAGCAGATCCAGTAGAATTCATAGCTGTTTCTGTTGCGTAGATAGCAGATTCAAAGTTACCCATAGATGAAGTAAATACATCGTAACGAGTTTTTCCTGCCGCCGCAACTGCTATTTCATTCTGTTCTGCTTCTGTAAGGTCGTTCCACGCTACTGAAGTACCTTCAATACCTGTATGAAGGTCTTTCATAATTTCATATGTAGAGCGTATATTTCCCTCACTATCTTTTAATGCTACATTAACTTTGCCATTTGCCGCTGTCCACGTATCAGTTTCCTCAGCCATATTAGCAATATTAATAGCAATAGTACGCATACCATTACCTACGGTTTGCGCTTTACCCTGCATGATTTCCGTAGCGGAAGTTACTACAATTACCTTAACAATAATTCGCTACATTATTGCCATGTACAATACATGCTCATAGTTTCCTATGACGTTGAGACTATATCTTTATTTATATACCTATTTATATAAATACACCCCACTTCCTCTCGCTTGAGAGTACATAATAGTCGTTGAGCCTTTATCCATATTTCAGGATACTTGGTTGCTGATTGTCCATATATCTTTTCTTTTGTCACTATACCAAATATTGTTCGCACCTTGTTGTCCCAATATTTGCCCCTAGATATGTTACCATTCTAAGTTAGTAAGAAAAGCTTTAGGAGTTCCCAGTCAATTCGATGGTGTTTTAATTGAGCAAGTGTCTACCCAATACTTTGTTCAAATGTATTCCCTACGGTTCCTTATGCAGATCCGGATTTTGTTAATGCGCTTGATACACACTATATTAATTGTAGAAAATCTGTAAGTATTTGTTTATATTTCTCTTGTTTATTATACAATTCTACAATTATATAATATAGACTATTTCTTCATCTCAATACCCTATTATATTGAGAGCAGACCGTTTCGGTTTCCCTACTCTACTCGCTTCGTTTATGTGTGTCCACATAACTTATTCTATATATTTATAGTTACATTTCCTATTGCTAGGTGCTTTCGATAGTCGTTTGACACATCTCTCTTCGAGACTTCGCAACCAATCATTCATTATTACAACACTTAGGTGTTTCCACCCTATGTTATCCTTATCATTTTTAACAGTTTCCCACATTCACACTTAAGCTTATTTCATCTTTATGTTGTAGTTGATAAGGCATTAGAAGTTACTGGTTTTAGATCTGTCCTAACTCGCACATCACTGTACGGTCGATCAATCATTTATCGCAATTTTTAATCGTTTGTACCTACCGCAGTTTTATTAGCTACCTCATTAATTCCGTCAATAATATGAATCGCATTATCAGACTCAACATTAAAGGCTTTCATCTGTGAAATAATAAGGTTTGCACTCTCACTAGCTGTGACAGTCGTGTCGGCGATGTTTTGGTAGGCTCCTGCTATTTTACCTAATGTTAAAGCTTGTTCTTCTGTATACCCAGATTTTACAAATTCCGTACTAGCCGAAATGAACTCTGACTTTTGTAAAATTTTCTAAATATTATAAAGTATTCTGGCTATTTAACTCTTTTTCTAAAATGTTAACATAATTACCACTCTTATATTCCAAATAAGATATGCGAACAAGATGCCAACCATTTTCTTTGCAGAAATCAGTTTTAATTTTATCATGTCGCTGAA
>CALUYR010000244.1 GCA_944325045.1 Candidatus Gastranaerophilales bacterium | reverse complement strand
AGTAGAACGGACATTTTTCTTGAGAGTCTGCGCAACTTGTCGTAACACAGCATCACCTGCCTGGTGGCCGAATGTGTCATTGAACTTCTTAAAAAAGTCAATATCAAGAATTATCAAAGAAAACGGAACTTCATAACGTTTAGATGCTTCAATCATCATACGCATTTGTTCCTGGAAATATCTATGGTTGTAAAGTTCGGTTAAGCCGTCAGTAGTTGCAAGCACGTACTGCTGTTCAAAATCTCGTGATTTTATTAGGTATTTAATAATGTAAGCGGCGATAAATGTTGCAATAGCCAGCAAAAGCGGATAAACAATGTCAATCCATACATTAAAATATTTCATTGCATAGTAAGTAGCAAATACGTAGAGCATATATACAGAAAATGCAGCCAGCGAACCTACAAATGCAGAACTTTCGTTCATAACAATAAGCACAGTTATTAATGCAAGCAGCACTCCCAGTTGAACAGTAAAGGATCTGTCAAATTTCTTTATAAAATTATTATCAATTATGTTATTAACATAAGTTGCCTGAACTTCAACTCCGGGATACGTTCTGCTGACCGGTACAGTTTTAATATCAAACAAGCTTGCAGCAGTAGTACCAAAGTATACAATCTTATTGCTAAACTCAAAATCAACATCTTTTTTTTCGCCGTTAATTATCTGAATAATTTTGTAAATAGGAATATATCTGTAAGTACCGTTTGGCCCGTACCAATTAAGTATAGCGCCTGCATTACCAGAAAGATATATCTTTCTCCGCCCAAGCAATAGATTTGAACCGGTGTCAATTTCAAAATTTTTCCCGCTAAACTGTTTATGAGTTTTAAGATAGTGAAGCCCGACAGCCATACCAAGCTGAGGGTAATATTTGCCTTGATATTTAAGGAATATCGGCATCTCTCTTAAAATTCCGTCCTCAGCACGAGAAACATTTATCATGCCGATATTATTTGTAGAATTTAATATTCCGTCAAGAATCTTGCGGCAGTTTGAGTAAGTTTGGCGTGTGAAATCAACCAAAGGCGATTTATTATACACATTTACACTCAATGATTTCGGCAAAATAGGCGGCTTGCGGATAGATTTGTCCTGGTTATCAAAATTCATGGAAACAAAAACATTGTCATATTTTTTTACCATGTTAATAAGCGCCTGATCAGCTTTCTTGTCACTTTTTAAGGACTTAACAAACATCAGGTCAAAAGCAATACTTTGAGGATTATATTTTTGAATATAATCAACAAGTTTTACATAAATGTCCCTCGGCATTGGCCATTCGCCGTAACGGTCAAGAATGTACTCGTATGAAGCATCGTCAATTGCTATTATAACAATGTCATCACTTGGCTCTTTTGTGTGCTCTTTAATCATTACGTTTTGGCGGATATCAAACGTTCTGTTTTCAATCATGGCCAGAAAATTACGGAAATTAGCATTCTTAATGCTGACGAAAATTCCCAGCAAAAACAAAATTAACCATAATGTATATAAGAATTTTTTTAACATGCCCTAACCAAAATCTACATTATCAGTATAATGGATTCTTCCGGATTTGGCAACAAAATTTTTTACAAGAAAACGCTTTTCCAAAATAAAGTTATTTAATTTAAGTATTTCAGTTGAGTAGGATAATTCATCGGGATTTTTAAGGTATCGCAAAAGACATTCTTCGTGTAAATTCATTTATAACCACCTGTAAATAAGACAAAATATACGCCCTTAGGCACATTATTATTATGCAAAAGTTTAAGTTTTTTTACATCAACTGATTATATAGTTTTGCGATATAATTTTACTACAAATGGTGTATTGGAAGCGATAACAAAGCTGCAGCTAAGATTTAGGAGATAAAACGAGGGCGTTGGAGATTGCAATACCGCCTTTAAATGCCGGTTTATTGACGACCCGGCCGTTTACATACATTACGGTTGAACCTCCACCGTCCAAATTTATAGCATTTGTGCAGCCAAGAGATTTCATAAAGTTAGCGAGCTGCATCAAAGTCATACCGACAGAACTGCCTTCTCTTCCGTCAACTGCTGCCATGATAAATATTCCGTCTGCAGTATAGCCTATTGCGGTTCTTGGATTTTTGCCGCCGATCGAACCTAGTTTTTGGGCAGTCATGTCTACAAATACTTCGGAATTCTTAACCAGATACGGGCCGCCGCTTATTATATGACGGACATTTTTCCATTCAGGAGTTGTTTTAAGTGTTAATTTTATATTTTTTGCATCTAAAATAGGACGTAAAACGCTGAGGGGGGCAGAAATTACATACCCCCCGTCAGGAATAGCCAGAGGATTAGATGATGCAGAAATAATTTTGTTGTCTTTAACAGCAATTTGATAACCGTATTTAGGTGTTGAAGGTGATTTAGCACCCCACGCCGGGGTGTAAACTATTGAATGAGTTGAAAGCATACGCGGCTGGTTAATATTATCAATTTTTATACTTTTGCCGTTTGCAGACAATTCTGCATTCATCTGCAAGCGAGCTGTTTTAAAACCATTATCAAATATGCCGAGTGCAACCC
>CALUYR010000243.1 GCA_944325045.1 Candidatus Gastranaerophilales bacterium | reverse complement strand
ATTTCTTACATAAAAAAATATACCAATTCCAATTAACGCAAGTAGTCCAATAATGATAAAAATTCCTAATTTTTTAATCATTATTAACCTCGCTTTCAATTTTCCGGATAACTTTGCATGGATTCCCCACTGCAATTGTGTTATCAGGGATATCTTTAACCACAATACTTCCGGCGCCTATAATTGCATTATCCCCTATTGTTACTCCTGGAAGGATTGTAACAGAAGCGCCTATCCAGACATTTCTGCCTATTTTAACTGGTTTTGGGATAAGCGATTGTCTTTTTGAGGGAGCTATTCCGTGATTAAGTGTTGTTATGATAACGTTATGTCCTAAAAGACAGCCATCACCTATAATTATTCCGCCTTGATCCTGAAATTTGCAGCCGGAATTTATAAACACATTTTTCCCTAATTTTATATTCTTGCCGCAATCGGTGTAAAATGGCGGAAACAGTCGAAATTTTTCATCTGTTTTCCTCCCTGTAAGTTCTGAAAATATTTTTACAATCTCTTCCGGCGTGTGGTACTTATTGTTTAACTCCGTAGTAATTTTTAGTGCTTCCTGGCTTAATTCGTGAAAATAATAAAGCATTGGAGAACCTTGCTCTACAATGTTTCCGGACTCCATTTCCGCTAAAAATTCTTCAATATCAAGTTGAAGCGTTTTGGTTTTATCTTCTATTCTTATTTTCTGTTTTTTATTTTTCAAATATTCTGTTCTCTTATGAAACTAAATAAATCTTTCTTATTATATTAGCTTATTTTCTAAAAATAGCAAATACTTATATTGAATTATTTATAATGCCTAATAAGCATAGTTTCATTTAAAATAAACAGGCATAAACAGAGTTATTAATAGCTTATTTAGGGAGATTTTTAAAATAATCAGGTTCTGTCAAAGCTTTAATAGTGCAGCCCAGTCCATTTACATTGCGTGTTGAAGTTGTTGAACAATATTCACGATACGGATATCTGGTTCCATCTGCACCCATAGGCAGAAGTTTTCCGGTTGTGTTATCTATTTGAAACATAAATACATCAAATCCAAAACGGTTTGGCCTTTTGTAATATCCGTTTACATCAACTGAAATGCTTATAGGATTATAACCATCGTTGTCAATCATTATAAACATTCCATCAGTTAGTATTGACTGACCTTCATCAAAGTTTGCATTATATCCCTTATGGCCGTTATATGTTGTGTATACATCAGAAAGAAGAAGTCCCCAGGTATCATCTGAGCCATTTATCTGACAGTCCGTAGCATTACAGTCTTTTGCCTGTATCAGGTATTTTTTTATAGCAGGGGCAAACTTGTGAGCTCCGTAGTTCTCTTGATTTGCAATATAACCCTGATCGGTGTTAAGTCTTGTAAGCGCCTGAGAAATTACGCTGTAGGCTTTTTGAAGCTGGGCTTTATATTGGATATTATTTGTTTTATTTATTAGTGCAGGTAAAGTCATTGCAGCAACAACTCCAATAATTCCGAGTGTGATTAAAACCTCGGCGAGAGTAAACGCGTTGACGTAGTTTCTCCTTACCTGACGCTTGGCTGTACGGGAGGTGTAGGAGATATTCTTAATGTTTTCAGATGATGTCATAATGTATTGGTGACAAGATCCTGAAACAAGTTCAGGATGACATTGGGTTAAAGTATGTTGGGCATTCTTAGCCAACATTAGACATTGTCTAACGGTTTGAGTTTCGACGTGTCGGTGGTTAGATCCTGCGTGAAACCGGATATTTTTCTCAAAATCAAAGATTTTGGAAAAAGTAGTTAAACAAGATTCAAGAAGACATTTACCTTGTACCTTACAAGGAAATCCAGTATTGTTTATTCTTTCAAAACCGTGTCTATACATTTGTCCCGACACATAAAGTTTGCCGTAATGGCCAAGGGACAAGCGTTTTAAGGATAATCTAGCCCCCCCCCCCTCGGTGGAAATGCTTACTATGATTGGATTTTGACATATTCAGTCCTCCTTATACTGCCAACATTTACAATTATACCATATTCTTAAGCAATATTCAATCCATAACTTAAAGAATTTATAACAATAGAAATTTTGTTTTTGTGTTAATATAATCATAAAACAATAGGAATGTTTAAGATTGATATAGGAGTTTATGCTTATGCAAGTGCCCGCAGTTAGTACCCCATCAAATAATACAAGTTTTAATGCCAGGCTTCAAGTTATCGGAAATGCCAGAAAATTATTACCTAAAAACAGCGTTGGAAGATTACAAGCCAAGGCAAAAATGTTCGGAACTGATGATGACGTAATTTTTATAGGAATTACTCCTCATGTTGAACGAGGCATTAAATTTAAGCGAAATATATTTGGCGGCATAGATGAAGTTCCATATATTGCAAGTTGGAATACCAATATAACGATGTCGCATTGTTGTCCGGGAATAAAAAGCTATGAAGTTATAGATAAGGAAGAACTTATTCCTTGGAAGAAAGGGAAAAAAGGTGTTATGTTTTCAGAATGGGAAATAAATAAAATAGGCGCCTATAAATCTATTTTTAAATATATTGATTCTCTAAAGGAAAAATTCGCCGCGAAAAAATAAATTAAATCCCCAAC
>CALUYR010000242.1 GCA_944325045.1 Candidatus Gastranaerophilales bacterium | reverse complement strand
TAATTTTGATGACCCGGTATTTAATTACATTTGTTACTTTTGTGTTTTTATTTTTGGTAGGCGCGGATATAAACGGCCGGGATGTTTTTTCAAGAATCCTTTTTGGCGGGCGGATATCTATGACAATCGGGTTTTTGGCATTGTTTGTGCTGTTTCCTATCGGACTTCTATACGGCGGAATTTCAGGCTACTTCGGCGGAATTACCGATACTATTATGATGAGGTTTGCAGAAGCTGTAATGTCAATTCCGAGTTTTTACCTTTTGATAATTCTTGCCTCAATACTTCCAAGCGGAATGACAAGCGTACAGAGGTTTATGCTTATTGTTGTAATTCTTGCGCTTATCGGCTGGGCCGGATTTGCAAGGGTTGTAAGGGGCATGGTTCTGTCTGTTAAAACAAGAGAATTTGTTCAGGCCGCAAAATCAATCGGAGCTTCAAGATTAAGAATTATTGTTAAACATATTCTTCCGCAGACAACGAGTTTTGTAATTGTTGCAATGACGCTATCAGTTCCTTCTTATATTTTGTCGGAATCAGGGCTTAGCTTTTTAGGGCTAGGTATTCAGCAGCCTGATGCAAGCTGGGGAAATATGCTTAAGGAAGCCCAGGAGTTTACAAATATTATATATCGTCCTTGGCTTTTGACACCCGGTTTTTTAATTTTTATTGCCGTACTTGCGTTTAACGTAATAGGTGATACAATAAGAGATGTGCTTGATCCTAAAAGCCGTACCAGTTAGGTAAAATATGGCATTTAGGTTTATTCCGTAAAATTTGAACCGTTTGCAGGAACTTTAATCAAAAAAGAAAGGCTTGGAAATTATGGAAAATCTCATACCGCAATTTGACATTACAATTTGCATAAGATTGGTTTCTTCTGTATTGCTTGGGTTTGCTGTTGGTTTAGAAAGAGAAATGACTAATAAATATGCAGGTTTAAGGACAAATATTCTTGTCTGTATAGGTGCGTGCGTATTTACTCTTATTTCAATCTACGGATTTCCTATGGTGTCAGTTACAGGTGATGAATACGGAACACGTGATACGGCGCGTGTTGCAGCGCAGGTTGTAACAGGTATAGGTTTTATTGGCGGCGGTACGGTTCTGCGTCACGGGGCTACAGTTTTGGGGCTTACTACTGCCGCAACTTTATGGGCTGTTGCAAGTATCGGTATGGCTTGCGGTGCCGGCATGTACGGGGTTGCTATTGTGACAACTATTTTGTCAATTCTTGTTTTGGTTTCTGTCAGATTTTTCGAACGCAATGTTTTAATCACAAGTACAAAAAATATTATGAGGCTTAGAATTTCGCTTACCTGCGCAAACGAAAAATCTAATGAAATTTATGATTTTATATTGGATAAGTATCCTAAACTCCGCGAAATTTCTAAAAAACAAAGCAAGCAGGATGAAAATATTACCAAAATTAATGCAATAGTAGATATCCATTCTAAGAAACCTATTCAGGCTACATATAAAGTTTTTAAGCCGGTTGAAGGGATTGATTCTATTTCAATTCAGGAGTACAACGAGTTGTTGGGAAAATAAGAGCTGAACTTGTCTAAGAAGGGAGAATATATGAAAAGAGCTGTTGTTGTTGTAATTGATTCGATGGGAATAGGAGCGATGGATGATTGTTCCGAATTTAATGACACTCCTGAATGCAATACTTTAAAACATGTTTGTGAATTTAATAATGGTTTGAACGTTCCTAATTTATCGAAGATGGGGCTTGGTAACATTCAGGACTTTAAAGGGATATCAAAAACCGACTCTCCTATAGCGTCTTACGGAACTATGATCGAAAAATCAAAAGGTAAAGACACGACCACAGGTCACTGGGAATTTATGGGGCTTGTGAGCGAAAAACCGTTTGCAACTTTCCCACAAGGTTTCCCTCAGGAACTTATTGACAAGTTTGTGAAAGAAACAGGCTGCGGCGGTGTACTTGCAAATATTCCGGCAAGCGGAACCGCAATAATTGAAAAATTAAACGATGAACACCATAAAACAAAATTCCCGATAATTTATACAAGTGCTGACAGTGTTTTTCAAATCGCATTGGATACCGACTTAATTCCGCTTGAAACATTGTATAACTGGTGTGAAATTGCAAGAAGAATTCTTGATGAGGATGGATATAATGTTTCAAGAGTGATTGCACGGCCTTACAAAGTTATTGACGGAAAGCCGACAAGAATTTCCAAGGACAGAAGAGATTATTCTATGGTTCCTAAATATACTTTGCTTAATGAAATTAAGGAAAAGGGCGGAATTGTTTTAGGAATAGGGAAAATCGAGGATATCTTTTCAAAATCCGGTATAACCCATGCAATTCACACCGGCTCCAATAAGGAAGGACTTGAATTGACTTTAAAGGCGATAAAAAATGAAATTGAATTAGAAAAAATTGCATATCCTGATTATAAAGCCGTGAAATCCGGTTTCGGGTTAATTTTCACTAATCTTGTTGACACTGATATGCTGTACGGGCACAGAAATGATCCGGCGGGTTACGGAAAGGCTATTGAGGAAATTGATACATATCTTCCATCTATGATTGAGGCAATGAGCGATAATGATTTGTTGATTATTACGGCGG
>CALUYR010000241.1 GCA_944325045.1 Candidatus Gastranaerophilales bacterium | reverse complement strand
TGGAAACCATATTTTAAGATTACAAAGATGTGCATAGAGGCTAGTGATTGTAATTATGAGTCAGCAACTCCTTTTATCAGTTTACGTGGTTTAAATAATACTATTCATGTGGTTGCGTCGAATTTAAGATCTACATTTATTACGACAGACGGTATGGTTATATCTTTTTCGACATTAAGCGGTGGTGGTGTTCAGGAAGATGGTACAGTAATTCCTCCAACGGCAGGTTTTTTGGTTTTAATTGATATAAACGGCTCAAATCGTCCAAATCAATATGGCAAAGATGTCTTTTTCGCTAGTGTTAGTAAAAAAGGAATTATTCCGAACGGGTTATCCGAATCATTTGATGAGATTAACTCCAATTGCTCTAAAATCGGCTATGGAATTTTTTGTTTCGCTAAAATAGTTCGTGACGGCTGGCAGATTAAAGACGATTATCCGTGGTAAGATTGTTTATATAAAAATAAAATAATTAGAAATATTAAGAAAAATTTACAATAATCTTGAAAAGTTGCAGAAAACTTGTGTTTTGGACTTTCAGTCACTTACTGAAAGAATGCAAATTTTATAAAAACATTCAAACACCGGTTTAAAAAAATTGCATGAAAATACAAGAATACTGCTTGCATTCAAATATTTTGCAAGTATTATAAAATTAGACACCTTAAAAAGGTGTACTATGCACATGTGAAAACCAGGGCGTAATCCTATTTAAATATAGGCTTGCGTTCGGAAGTTAAAAGCCGAAAATGAGGAAAATATGTCAAAAGACGTTATAGAAATAGAAGGAACAATCATTGAAGCCATGCCGAATGCAATGTTCAGAGTTAAACTCGAAAATGATCATGAAATTTTGGCTCATATTTCAGGGAAAATAAGAAAAAACTTTATAAGAATTCTTCCGGGCGACAGAGTGAAAGTTGAAATGACACCTTATGATTTGTCAAGAGGCAGGATTACATTCAGGCTTAAGTAATAAGAATCTCACGAAATATAATTAATATAAAGGAAAAAGAAAATGAAAGTCAGATCATCAGTAAAAAAAATTTGCGATAAATGCAAATGTATTAAAAGAAAAGGCAGAATTGCAGTAATTTGCGAAAACCCGAAACATAAACAAAGACAAGGTTAGATTTTGTTTCGGTCATGCTCTATTATTCCCAAGCAGTCTGGAAAAGAGTTTCAGAACAGGAAAAAGGGCAAGGCAAAGTAAACAAAATCTAATATAAATCCGGTTAGCTGAAATTAGTAAAAATACTACGGCAAGACTGGCTGATTTTAATCAAAAATGTCGAATCGGCGGACTGAAACAGTCGATGGTGAGGAAGTATTTATGCCTCATACCCAAAAAAATCTAACAACAAGAAAAGGAGAAAATTCAAAATGGCAAGACTATCAGGGGTTGATTTACCCCGTAACAAGAGAATGATAATCGCTTTAACCTATATCTACGGTATAGGACCTACAAGAAGTGCGAATATCTTGAAAGCTACAGGTATATCACCTGACTTAAGAACAGATGACTTAACAGAAGAAGATATTAAAAATCTTCGTAATGAATTAGCTAATTACCATATAGAAGGTGATTTGAGACGTGAAGTTTCAATGCATATAAAACGCCTTCAGGAAATCGGATCATATAGAGGCTTGCGCCACAAACGTAATCTTCCTTGCCGCGGGCAAAGAACTAAGACTAACGCAAGAACCCGCCGCGGTAAAAAGAACGGCGCTGTTGCTAAGAAAAAATAGTACGGATTAAATTTCACTAACATCAGCAGTCTATAAAAAAGCTGAAAACATCAAATAGTAATCCGTTCCGGTTTATTCCGGTAAACACAAAATAATTAAAAGTAAAAAGATAAAGGATAAAAAAATGGCAAGACCACAAAAAACAAAGAAAAAAGAAAAGAAAAATGTATTGCAAGGTGTTGTACATATTCAATCCACCTTTAACAATACAATAGTAACTTCTACTGATACCCAGGGGAATGCTATTGCCTGGGCAACAGCAGGAGCGACAGGATTTAAAGGAGCAAGAAAAGGAACTCCGTTTGCCGCTCAATCAGCTGCTGAATTGGTTGCAAAAAAATCAATAGACCAAGGTATGAAAAAAGTTGAAGTTTATATTAAAGGCCCTGGTTCAGGACGTGAAACCGCAATCAGAGCAATCCAGGCTGCCGGATTGGAAATTACATTGATCAGAGATGTAACTCCTATCCCTCACAACGGCTGCCGTCCGCCTAAAAAACGCAGAGTATAATTAATGTTTAAAATCTGCCTGAAAGATTTCTAAAAACATTATCAGAAGAAATTTAAACAGGTAAGATAAAACAGCGGAAAAATAAATAATATTACAACAAAAAAGGCGGGGGCTTGCGTAACAGCCAAAACGTAAACCATAGATGCCCCGCCACAAAGAAAAGGAGAATAAAATGGCTAGATATACAGGACCTTCTAATAAGTTATTTAGAAATAAAAAAGTTAAAGATTTGTCAAATAGAAAATTAACATCATCTATGAGACAATCAGCTTCAGGTCAGCACGGTGCTGTAAGAAAAAAACTTTCTGAATATGCAATCCACTTAGCAGAAAAACAAAAAATAAGATTCACATA
>CALUYR010000240.1 GCA_944325045.1 Candidatus Gastranaerophilales bacterium | reverse complement strand
ATGTTAGAGCCTCAACCTACTTTAACTGTGTGTTTGACCGAGCAATTATGTCATCCTGAACTTGTTTCAGGATCTTGCCCCCGTGACTTGGGAAGTATAACCGAAAGCCTTATTAACCACCGACACATTGAACCCCCAACCGAAGGACTATTGTTGAGCAAGTATTCTGAACCTACATTCCTTCATAATAGAGAGAAAAGTAAAGCGAACGTGCGCGAGGGAAGTGAGCGCGATAGTGAGCTAAAGAGTGGAAATGCGGAAGCATTTCAGTCTATCAATCGATCAAATCAACGCCATAAGGCGTTGAAAATAAACAGCAAGTTTTTCTTTTTCGATTCACTTTTTCTTTTTTCCTGCCCCAAAAAAGAAAAAGTGAATAAAGAGCAAACAATTAGTAAAGTTTTATCTGACAAATTAAAGCGTCAAGTAAGAGGCGGTTGTGCCCCCCGCAAGGCCGCGTTTACCCTCGCAGAGGTTTTTTCGCCATTCTACCTCTCGCCTCGTAGGGTTGCATTTACCCTCGCTGAGGTTCTAATCACACTCGGCATAATTGGCATTATATCTGCTATGACTTTACCTACTCTGATTGCTAAGTATCAGGAAAGAGTTATACTTACCAGAGTTAAAAAGGTTTATTCCCAAATTTTGTCTGCAGTAAGTTTGTATAAGGCAGAAAATGAAGTTTCAGATATATCAGGTTTATTTGACACTTCAAATACATCAGAGCAAACAATGCGGAATTTTGCAAAATATTTTAAAACAATAGAAATCTGTTCAAGTTCAGACCGAAAGGGTTGTCACGGACAATATATGATATTACCTAAAAGAAAATTGTCTGATGGGAACGGAAATACTGCTAGTGATGTACTCTGTACTAAATCACGTTTTGTGTTACCAGATGGAACACTGATTGGTGTTATCCAGTACCCAAATTGTTATGAACTAGTAGAAAAAGATGTTATAGATGAAAATGGTTTTGCGACTGGCGAGAAAACTAAATATGTTCGTTCATATTGTGCTTTATTATTCTTTGACGTTAATGGAAAAGAAAGCCCTAATCGTTCAGGACAAGACTATTTTTGTTTGGGCATAAATATAGATGGTTCAATATATGATCCTAATACTTTCTGGTGTGGTAGCATAAGCTCTGTGCTTGCAACTGATAAGCTGAATGATGTAGAAAACTATAATTTTGGCAGCTATAAATAATTTTGTCGTACAAGAAAATTTTTGCACGCTTGTTTTTTAAATTTGTTCGTGTCATGATTACTATAGTTCCCTAAGTATACTAATGGAGTAATCATGAAGCTTAAAGACCTCCCCAAAAGCCCTGTTGAAGTCACTTTTTCCATGCTTAACTCAAAATGGAAAGTTCTTATTGTTAAAGAACTGCTTACCGGGACAAAGCGTTTTGGAGAACTGAAACAAGCGGTGGGGCGTATTACTCAGAAAGTTCTCACAACTAATCTCCGCGAAATGGAAGCTAAAGGGCTGGTTCAAAGAACAGTGTTCCAAGAGATTCCGCCGCGTGTCGAATATACTCTGACCGATATCGGATACAGCTTAGCAATGGTGCTGGATTCAATGGCCGACTGGGGGAATGCCTATAAAGAACTTTTGAAAATTATAGAAAAACAAGAAAAAAAACAAGCTGCGGCCGCCGGTCGAAATCAATCAGATTGATGAGAAATTTTCTTTGATTCTGATTACAGTTTATAGTATATTGTTGATTACGGTGGATCTATGGCAAAGACTTTAGAAGAAGTTATAGCAGAAATAAAAAACAAACTGGATATAGTAGATGTAGTATCCCGCCAGGTTATATTAAAGAAAAACGGCGGGAGATACTGGGGGCTGTGCCCGTTCCATAAAGAAAAAACACCATCCTTTTCTGTAAATCCCCAGCTCGGTATTTATAAATGTTTCGGCTGCGGTGCCGGCGGTGACGCACTTTCTTTTATTATGAAAACACAAAATATTGAATTTATGGACTTAATAAAAGATCTTGCAAAAGAATTCGGGATTGAGCTTCCGGCAAATTTACATAAGGATAAATATTCAACCGATCTAAAAACGCAAATGGAGTCAGCTTGCCAAAAAGCAGCAATATTTTATCATGATCTGCTAGTAAACCATAATTCGGAAGAAATAAAATCCGCAACAGACTATCTTATGGAAAGATCAATATCAAGAGAAATTATTGACAAATTTACTCTTGGAATAGCCCCAAAAGCATATACAACTTTGTATGATATTTTGAAAAAGGATTTTTCCGACGAGGTTCTGGAAAAAGCCGGTCTGGTTCTTCGCTCAAGAGAAGGTCATGGATATATTGACCGCTTCAGAGGCCGCGTGATTATCCCCATCCAAAATGAAAACGGCGAATATGTTGCGTTTGGTGCTCGTGCTTTACAAAAAGATCAAAGTCCTAAATATCTAAATTCCGCGGATTCTCTTATTTATAATAAAAGCCGGCTATTGTACGGACTTTACACTGCAAAGGAGGCAATTAAGCAAGAGGACGGCGTAATCTTAATGGAAGGTTATTTTGATGTAATTTCGGCTCAGGCGCACGGTGTTGAAAATGTTATGGGTGTCTGCGGCACGGCTTTGACCCCCGAACAT
>CALUYR010000239.1 GCA_944325045.1 Candidatus Gastranaerophilales bacterium | reverse complement strand
TGCCGATGTGGCTCAGGTGGTAGAGCAACTGATTCGTAATCAGTAGGTCGGGAGTTCGAGTCTCCCCATCGGCATTTTTATCAGCCGTAACGAAGTAGAGAGTCGCCTCTCACTCGCAAGTTTTTGGTTCAAAAACTTGCGGAGTTCAACCTGAAATGATGTTGTATACTTATCCGTAATCTTCGCGCTGCCAGCGCTCATCAACGGCTAAGCAGAGTCTCCCCTCCAATCCAATTTTATAAGAACAAAACCTGATGTAAAATTTTGTTGAAGAGTTCGTGCAAAGTCCTCTCATCAGAAATTGTTTGTAAAGTTCTGCCAAAACATTACTCTTTGTAAATTTTTTTATCACTGCTTAACACAGGTGACAAAATTTTATTTTCAGGATTTTTGTATATCCATAATGTGCTCATTATTATTTATGAAAGGTTTTTATGATAAATAGTTTTAATAATACTTCTCCTAACTTCGGTATGGCTTTACGTTCATCTAAAGCCGTAAATTCTGTGCTTGAAGCAAGAATTAAAAAAACTGCTGATATTGCTAAATTAAACAAAATTATTGATGCCCAATCTAAAAATAATAAAGTTGATATTAAATTATTTGTCCAACCTGACGGGAAATCTTTATCAGCCAATATGTATGCACGTAATTCTTCAAGATATTTCTTTTTTAAAAATTATTATGAAAGCGTTTTATCTCGTATTTTCCGTAGTCCGGTAGGTTTTATTAACAAACTTGCTAAGAAAGCTGATAAAATTGCTTCCCAAATGGAGCCAAACGGTTTAAATATTGATATTGTGCTTAATAAGATGTTGTAAATTCCAGATCTGGTTATCTGAATTTATTTTTTTATTGCACTCCAGGCTCTTATTGTTCCTCGTTCGTATTTCACAAGATAATAGGCGCCTTTGGGGTTATATTCGATAGAGGCTTCCATGTAAACTTTTTCTTCATCAGGCGGCATGCCGGCTTTTGCCCGTTTTTCATTTACTTCTTTCCGTTCTTTTGCCTCTTTTTTTAGTTGTTTTTTATATTTTTTATTGTTTAGCCGCTTCGATTCGTTTGCGTCCTTTTCCAGTTTAAATACCGGAAGAATTGCGATTGCCTCTTTGCTCTGTATTAATATTAGAAAATCCTTGTTATCTGACAGCGCTAATTCATAATATCCCGGAGGAATAATCCCTCCGGCATTGTCGTAAATAGGATCTACTATTGTCAAAGTCGGATAATCAGATTCCCTGAGCGAGTATCTGTAAAATGCTTGCGAGCCAAGTGTAACCCCTGATGTTTCCTGAGGCATTATCGGGTAAGCTCTTATATTCTCATGCATCAGCACATTATCAACAAATACGCCCTCAAACATTTTACTTAATTCCTTCTATAAGTCTTTTTATATTTTGGTCGATTTCTTTGAAACTTTTACCAATTGCTTTTTCGTGTCCTACAAATATTATAGACATATATTTTTCGGCATTGCCTGTCTGGTTTTTTTTCAGCATTAAACGACAGCTTTCTCGCATTAAGCGTTTTAATCTGTTGCGTTTTACGGCTCGTTTATGTGTTTTTTTACTTACAACAAAACCGATTCTGGTTTGGCATTCACTTTTTTTAGGCAAGCCAAGGAACATGGCGATCCCGCCTTTATACACGGAATTTTTTACTCTGTATGTTGCAGCAAAAGCTGATTTTTTTTTAAGTCGAAAATTTTTAGGAAGCATAATTTTTTCTGTTATAAACAATAAACGGTCTTTCTTAGTAGAAACACCGTTTATTGCTAATTTTTACAATATTTTTTATACTAAGCACGTTTTTTAGCAACAATAGCCAGTGTGTGGCGGCCTTTGGCGCGGCGTCTGTTGAGAACTTCTCTTCCGCCCGGAGTTGACATTCTGGCTCTGAAACCACTAACGTGCTGCCTTTTAATCTTTGTTCCTTCTAGTGTACGTCTCATTTTCTATTTCCTTTTCTATTTCATTTGTCGTATAATCTTTATGTTAAATGAAAAAAAATAATTAGTCAACAGATAAGAAATGAGAGGTTAAAATATATGAACAAAAAAATCGGATTTATTGGCTGTGGAAAAATGGCTGGGGCAATTATTACAGGAATTTTAAATTCTTGCTGTAAATCAGAGTTTGAAATAAAGGGTTCCGAAGTTAATTGTGAGATTGCTGAACTTGCACAAAATAAGCTTGGCATTCCGGTTCTTTCGGATAACCGGGCGCTTGTCATTGACAGTGATGTTCTTTTTATTGCTACAAAACCTAATTATGTTGCTGACGTTCTTGAAGAAATAAAAGACGAAATTACAGAGGAAAAATTGATCGTTTCAATTGCAGCCGGCGTTAGTACAAATAAAATTCAAAAAATTGCCGGGCGCTGCCGCGTTGTCAGAGTTATGCCGAATACTCCGGCGCTTGTTAGAGAAGGTATGAGCGGTGTTTGCAAAGGTGAATTTGCGATGGAAGAGGATGTTGAATTTGTTATAAAACTTCTTTCAGGTATCGGCAAATGTATTCGGGTTGAGGAAAACCAAATTGATATTGTAACCGCTATTTCCGGTTCAGGGCCTGCTTTTTTCTATAAAGTTATCGAAGATATTGCTCGCGCCGGTGAAAAATTAGGGCTTGATT
>CALUYR010000238.1 GCA_944325045.1 Candidatus Gastranaerophilales bacterium | reverse complement strand
GTCCTTAATAGTTTTTATGATGAAGGTAAATTAATTGCGGCAATTTGCCACGGGCCAGCGGCTTTGCTGTCAGCTAAAAAAAATGAAATCCCTATTATTAAAGATTATGAACTAACCGCTTTTACTAATGAAGAAGAAATTGAGGCGAAAAAAGACGGGCTTGTTCCTTTTTCTGTTGAAGATAAGCTGAAAGAGGCCGGGGCTAAGTTCGTAAAAAAATCTCCCGGTTCTGTCTTTGTTGTTAACGACCGCAATTTCATTACTGCACAGAATTACCAGTCTGCTGAAGCTTTTGCCGACACAATAATTGATTATCTCTCGGATAATGTATAATAATTTTTGTATATTGAGCTCGAAAAACTTATGCTTCTTTCTTATAGAGTGTAAGTTTTTCTCGCATTTTGCATTAATTTTTTTCTATACTATAATTGTTTCTGTAGAGCTAAGTATTTTGTTATGATTAAAGATTTAACTACTGGAAATCCCTTAAAATTAATATTACTTTTTTCAGTTCCGTTGCTTATCGGAAATATATTTCAGCAATTTTATAATATAGCGGATATTGTTATTGTTGGCAGAACCCTTGGTATACAAGCACTTGCGGCGGTTGGAGCCACAGCTCCGCTGTTTTTTCTTATAATGTTTATAATCGTAGGACTTACAAACGGGTTTGCTGTTGTTACAGGCCAGAGATTTGGCGCAAAAGATTATGAAGGCGTCAGACGTTCTGTTACTATGTCTGTTATTTTGAGTTCGGTTCTTACTTTAGTTTTTACCGTATTTTGCATGTATTTTATGCCTTATATTTTAGGTTTGATGAATGTGCCGGCTGATATATATAAAGATGCATATTTATATATTCAGATAGTTATTTTCGGTTTGTTTACTGCAAATTTTTATAATCTTCTTGCAAGTGTTATCAGATCTCTTGGTGACAGCAAAACTCCTCTGTATTTTCTGATTTTTGCCTCTATACTTAATGTTATCCTTGCTTTAATCTTTATAATATATTTCCATTGGGGAGTGCCGGGTTCGGCAGTAGCGGTTGTGGTTTCGCAAGCTATTTCTGCTTTGCTTTGCGTGTTTTATGTCAAAAAGAATTTCCCTATTTTACATCTTAAAAAAGACGATTGGATTTTTAATAAAAAATCTGATCTCGCTTTTGCTTGGGAACATTTAAATGTCGGATTACCCATGGCTGTACAGTTTTCTGTTCTCGGGATCGGGGTTTTGATTATTCAAAGTGTTTGTAACAGTTTCGGTTCGGATGTCATTGCCGCGTTCACTGCTGCATTAAGAATAGAACAGATCGCTACTCTTCCGATGATTTCATTTGGTGTTGCGCTGGCTGCTTTTGTCGCTCAAAATTTTGGGGCCGGAAGTTACAGACGAATTAAAGTTAGTGTTAAGAAAGCTTCAATTATTAATTTGCATTTAAGCGTTGTAATGGCTTGTATTATGCACTTTTGGGGCAGTGATATCGTCAAAATCTTTATTGGCGGACAGAACCCTGAAATTATTAAGATCGCTCATGATTATTTATTTGTAAGTTCTTTGTTTTATTTTTTCCTTTCGCAAATTTTTATTTACAGAAATGCGCTTCAAGGTTTAGGCAAAGCGCTTATTCCTCTTATTGCTTCTTTAGGAGAACTTTTAGTCAGATCTTTTGCTGCTGTTTACCTTGCTGTTCGATTTAGTTATTTCGGAATTTTTTATGCAGGGCCGATTGCCTGGATTACAGCTTCTATTGTTTTGGCATTAGGTTATTATTCAAATATACACAAATTTATTAAAGAAGCACAGACTCTAAAGCAGCGGGATAGGCACAAGTCATCTGCCTGATTTCTATATCTTGACTGATAGCTGCTCTCAAATGCTATGTTTGATATAAGCTGATACTTATTATATAAGGACAAAGTTATGCTTGAACACTATATTGCATATTTGAATTTTTTAACCGGAAGGCTGACACGTTTTTTTGATAAGCAAAAGCCCTATATATTCTGTAAAAAGGGCTGCGGTTTGTGTTGTCAGAATGCCCAGTTCCCATATTCTCAAATCGAATTTGAATATTTAATGAAAGGTTTTGAAAAGCTTGATTCGCTTTTTCAAGAAAAAGTTACGCAAAATATCAAAAATATAATAGAGGCTAAAAATAATTTTACTGGTGAAAAATTTAAATATAATTGTCCGTTTTTAGTTGATAATGTTTGTTCTGTCTATGAGTACCGCGGAATTGTATGCCGGGCGTTTGGTTTGATGAATTTAGGCGAGAATGGCGGAAAAGAGATGCCGTTTTGCTGTTTCAAGGGGCTTAATTACTCAAATATTATGGAGGGTAAATATATTTCAGCACCTAAGTACAGAGAATTAGGGGTTTCTGAACCTCCTTTAGCATTTAATGTCAGCTACGATTTTCTGACTGATGCAGCTTTTGAAAAATTATTTGACTTTAAGTTTGGTGATAAAATGCCTATGATTGATTGGTTTATTAAAAGTAAAAAGATGTCAGATTAGTAAATTAGACCTACTTACTTTTTCTTTAGCAGAAAGCGGATTTTAGGTAGGGTGTAGCACTCTGCCGACAAAACGATTACCAAAGCAGTTATGTTATCCTGAATTTATTTCAGGATCTTACTATCGTAATATTACAACGAGCCCAGAAAACATCAACAATATACCCTCTGCGTTTCACACAGCG
>CALUYR010000237.1 GCA_944325045.1 Candidatus Gastranaerophilales bacterium | reverse complement strand
ATGCATAAGGAACTTTGCCCGCACTGCAAAGGACGAAAATTTATAAACGGAACAAAATGCCGGCTATGCGAGGGCAGCGGTGTATTTGACACAAAAAAGAAAATTACCGTAAAAATTCCTGCCGGAATAAAAAACAACTCTACACTAAGAATTACCGGCGAAGGGAATCCGGGATTTTGGGGCGGAAAAAACGGGAACATATACATAACAGTCAAAATAAAAAAAAGCTCAAACATAGAGTTTGAAGATAACAACATATTATATAAACTTCCTATAACCCCGTTTGAAGCAGTGCTTGGCGGAACAATTCCACTTGCCTTATCAGATAAAAATCTGACTATAACCATTCCGCCCATGACAAATTCCGGTCAAAAATTCCGGCTTGCTAACGAGGGTCTTAAGACAAATAAAAAAATTGGTGATATAATTGTAACAGTAGAAATTCAGCTTCCCCAAAATTTATCTTCCGACGAGATAAGAATGTATGAAAAGCTGAAAAAAATGTCAAACAGTTCAATAAGAGAAAATATCACTAATGAATAAAGCACATATAAGAGAAATATTTTTATCTATCCAGGGAGAAGGTCCGCATGTCGGAGAAGAACAGTTATTTGTAAGATTTTGCGGCTGCAATTTGAAATGCGCATATTGCGATACGGATTTTGAGCGTTCAAAAGCAAAAGAATACACCCCGGATCAATTGATCAAAGAAGTTAATTCTTTCGGCGAAAATCTTGTAATCTCTCTGACCGGCGGGGAACCGCTTGTATCTGTTGATTTTCTGAAAAATTTCTTACCTTTGGCAAAACAGAACGGCCACACGATTTACCTTGAAACAAACGCTACTTTACCTGAGTATTTAAAAGAAATTATCAATTATACGGATATTATTTCTGCAGACATTAAGCTTCCGAGCGCAACAGGACAGGAAATTAGTTTTGAAACAGCTGCACATTTTTTCGATATCGCAAAATCTAAAGAACTTTTTGCAAAAATTGTATTTAACAAAAAACTTACACAAGAAGAAATAAACCACTCTGTTACCATAGCAAAAAACAGTAACTGTGAAATAATACTTCAACCCGAAATGAGCGGAGACAAATTCAGCGTCAATACAGAATTTTGCGAACATGTTTTCAAAACTT
The DNA here is from genome assembly GCA_944325045.1 of Candidatus Gastranaerophilales bacterium. GTDB lineage: Bacteria > Cyanobacteriota > Vampirovibrionia > Gastranaerophilales > Gastranaerophilaceae > UBA1221. Next base: position 1,572 of record CALUYR010000237.1, on the reverse strand, counting down.
TTAAAAAGGGTTACCGGCGCGTAAGGCTCATCCCGCAAGTGCACAAATTTTTAGATATAAGATAGATTGCCAAACCCTTAAGTTTATAGTAAAATATACTTTATAAAGAGGTATTAATTATGGCTGTAAAAAATGTATTAACATACGGAACCCCGGCACTAAGGGAGCCTTCCAAAGAAGTTCATAAAGTATCAAGAAAAATTACAGACCTTGTCCAGGATCTGCTTGAGACTATGTATGCAAAAAACGGAGTAGGATTAGCAGCCCCTCAAATAGGAGTAAACTACCGGGTGTTTGTTATTGACGTCTCATCAAACGATGAACCGCTTAAACCTATTGTATTCATTAATCCTAAAATAATAAAAAAATCAGGAGCATGTATAAGTAATGAAGGCTGTTTGAGTTTTCCTGAAGCTTATACTGACGTGCGCCGATACAAAAATGTCATGGTAAAAGCACTTGATATTAACGGACGGTCATTTACCATTGATGCCAAAGACGGCTCACTGCTTGCAAGAGCAATTCAACACGAATTTGACCATCTTAACGGGATACTTTTTATTGACCACTGTGTAAACAGGTTTGAAGCAGACACTGTACTGCAAAAATACAACCTGCCGCCGGTCGACGCCGACAGACTTATTGATGAACCCGAACTGGAGGCCGAATTAAAAAATGATTAAGATAGTTTTCTTCGGCACACCGCAGATAGCACTCAAATCACTTGAATACTTGTTTAATTCCGATAAAATTCAAGTGGCGGCAGTTGTTACACAGCCGGACAAGCCGGCCGGCCGCGGACATAAATTAACCGTCTCTCCGATAAAAGAATTTGCTATTAATCATAACATACCGGTATTTCAACCAAAATCAATAAGAAAAGAACCTGACATTCAGGAAGAATTGAAAAAACTTAACCCGGATTTTTTTGTAACATTTGCATTCGGGCAAATATTATCCCAAGAAGTTCTTGATATACCGAAGTATGAAACAATAAACCTTCATGCTTCGCTTTTGCCAAAATACCGCGGCGCAAATCCTATTCAACGGGCAATAATTAACGGAGAAAAAGAAACCGGAATCTGCACAATGATTACAGAACTTGGACTTGACTGCGGAGATGTATGCAAAAAAATTACAATTCCTATCCCAGATGAGATGAACTGCAGCCAATTGTGTGAAGAAATAAGCTGTAAATCACCTAAACTTATAGAAGAAACACTTATTGGACTTGTAAATCAGACTATTAAGCCGGAAAAACAATGTGAAAACGACGTTTGCATGGCTAATAAATTGAATAAAGAAGAAGCCGAAATAAATTTTCTGAAACCGGCAAGAGAAATTCATAACCTTGTAAGAGGAATATATCAATCACCTTCTGCATACTTCAAACACGACGGAAAAATTATAAAAGTTATGCAAACCCGCGTATGCGACGGCAAAGGCTGTCCGGGAGAATTTGTTGAAGTAACCAAAGAGGGAATAAAAGTTGCCTGCGGTGACAAATGCTTAATGCTTATAAAAGTAAAACCGGAAGGTAAAGGCGAAATGTTCGCACGTGACTGGTACAAC
>CALUYR010000236.1 GCA_944325045.1 Candidatus Gastranaerophilales bacterium | reverse complement strand
TTATATACAATCTAGCAATTATTTATATTTACTAATTTTATATAGTCGAAATGGGAAACGTCACACCAAACATAAAACCATGGGTACAAAAACTTGAAAATTTTTGTATAAAACTTGGTAAAAATAACAAAGCCACATATCCGGTAATGGCAATAGCATTTGTGAAAGGGATATGTCGTCCGGCATTTACGATGATGGACAAAACAGAAAAGCCCGAGACAAAAAAATACACGGCATTACGGGAAGGCTTAACCGAACTCATTGCTATTCCGACATACCTGGTATGCGGGGAAGCATCCGCCTGGCTTGCAAAAAAACTTATAAAAAATCCGACGGAAGCGGCTAAGGCATCAAAAAATTTGATGTTTCTTGGTGTTTGTGGAGCCGCACTGTTTGCTATTCCGGCACTATGTTCCGTGGCGATTAACCCCATTGTAAAAAAATTTCATAGAGAAAAAAAAGCTAAAGAACTAGCGGCTCAACCTCATAATATATTACAATTTAAGCCGGTTCTGACCACGTTCAGCGGTAAAAAATTACCTGTTAATTACTCTTATAAAAATACTCCTCCGGCAGGCGGAATGAAAGTAGGCGGCGTATGATTAATCCTATCACCAGTTTTATAACATCAAACCCGCTTTCGACTATTGCTCAAAGTACCAGTACTTCAGTTACTATCGAAACAACAATGAAAGCAATAGGACGACCCGGCTTTATTCTGATAGACAATAACATCTCACCTGATACAAAAAAATATGCGGCAGCTAAAGAATTTTTATATCAGGCAACCTGCCTTATCTTATATGCAACAATTGTTGTTCCGTTATTTAAAAACGGCGCATTTAAGCTTGCACCTAAAATCTTTAAACACAGAGCTGAAGAATTCGCTCAATTTGCTAACCCGAAACAATTTGCGGAATACAGAAAATATGCAAAGCTCCCGTATGAAGATCGGGTTCATAACACAAAAATTGATAAAGTTTTACCGGAAAAACTTGCAAAATACCTGCACACCACCAAAGAAACTCCTGAACAGTATGATACTATCAAAGGCACGATTGAAGCCGGCAGCCTGATAGGTTCAGTAATCGGACTTGCAATATTGGCTCCGCAGATAAGCCACGCTATTATACATCCGGCTTTAAGACTTATCGGCATGGAAGAACCCCAAAAACATAAAAACAATAATACCAATAATCATCCAAAAACAATCAACACTAACGCTTAATAAAAATGGAGTTAATTTATGCATTCTATAAAGGTCAACAGAAGAATAACAAATTTAATGGGAAAACGAAGTATTTTAGAGGTTAAACCTATAAAAGAGTTACCTGAATATTTAATATACTTTAACAGAAGAACCAGTAATTACGACTTAATCAGCACCGCAACCGGTGAACGGCTGGGAAAAATGTGTGCAAGGCCGGAGGCAATATATGATAATACGTATTACAAAACAAACAAGCCATACTCTTCTTTTTATATTTCCTCACTTTGGGTTGATCCAAAACACAGAAGAGAAGGGGTTGGCAAGTCATTAGTAAATCTTGCAAAAATAGAAAGTTTCAGGCGCGGAGGCGACGGAAGGGTTCACCTGATTGCGCAGAAACTTAACTCGCAGGAAGAAAAACCTCCTCAAATATTTTACAGAAAATTAGGGTTTACATCTCAGTACACCTGGGATATTTCAACAATTGACCGCTGCATATTGAACAATGAAGAACTCCCCAAAAACATGAGATGGATAACCCCAATGTTTCTTCCGCTTAAAAAAATATGTGAAAATTGTCATATTTTTCGCAGTAAAAAAATCTAAATACTAAAGCTTGTAAGGATAATCGTCCTTAAATTCCCAGTTGTCATAAAACAGAAGTCCTGTACAGTAATAAGGATTTTCCCTACATTTTTCTAAGTGATAACTTCTTGGTTTATTAGATGTAAATTTAGGATCATAATAAGGAAAGAAACATCGGTTTTTAAAATAGTAATTCTTCTCATCATTACAAAAGAGAAATATAAACTGGTCAATACCTTTTTCATTTGGTCTATTTGACCCATTTACATCAAAAAGAATGTCTATACAACTACCGGCTTTTGCATACATAGCAGAACCGTCCGATAATTTAATTCCAGATGTCTGAAAGCTTACAGAACCTGTTGACCAGAGAAAATCGTCGGTAAATTCACCTTTCACATATGGAACTACATACTTGTTAAGAAAATTTTTTGCACTATCTGCACTTTCAAGCATGGATTCTTGATTTTCGTCATCGGAACCATCTGTTGATATCCTAACTACATCATAATCCCAGTAGCCGCAAGCTCCGTAATCAAGTTCTGCCATTTTTACAGCCTGGTTCATTATTGAGTAGAATTTTTTTAATCTTGCCGTTGCAGTAGATTCTTGAGTCTTAGTCAAAAGTATTGGCATAGTCATAGCTGCAACCACGCCGATTATGCCGAGGGTTATTAGAACCTCAGCGAGGGTAAATGCAACCCTACGAGGCGAGAGGTAGAATGGCGAAAAAACTTCCGCTAAAGTAAACGCAGCCTTGCGGGTGGCATAACCGTCTCTTACTTTACGCTTTAATTTGTCAGATAAAACTTTACTAATTGTGTGCTCTTTATTCACTTTTTCTTTTTTGGGGCTGGAAAAATGAAAAAGTGAACCGAAAAAGAAAAACTTGCTGTTTAATTTCAACGCCTTATGGCGTTGATTTG
>CALUYR010000235.1 GCA_944325045.1 Candidatus Gastranaerophilales bacterium | reverse complement strand
ATTTAATAAGAAACAATACCTACAGCTGTGCAAACGGAGGCCATTATTGCTCTAAATTAATCCAGCTTGACGGCTGGAAAATCCCTGACGATTATCCGATAAAGTTCTAATTATTGCTGAATAAGAACTATATCTCCACGCTTAACTTGCTTAGCTAAGGCCTTGATAACATTATTATCCATCCTGATACAACCTTGAGATGCATAATGGCCTATGCTCGACTGATCATTATTTCCGTGAATAAACTGACCGGTCATAGACTTATGGCCGGTTTTCGGATCAAGTTTATCCAGAATAATAATTTTAGGCCCGTAATCCCCGGGATTTCTGCGTCTTTTTGTTGAAGCCGGTGCTGATTTATAAGGATAAGTTTCAACGTGAGAAACTACACTAAGTCCTTCAACAGTAGGCGTTGATGGCTTTCCGCTGGCTATTAGATAAGCCGCAACAGCCTTTCCTTCGTCATTATATTTATATAAAATATTATTTGACAAAGAAACAACAATTGTCGCATTTACGGGTTTTCTCTTGATCCAGACCGTAGGATTCGGGGCATCAAAAAGAATTGTATCACTACTGGTTCCGCTTGGCGGAACATTTATTGTACTATGAAATTCATCACGATCAGGAGTTCTGTCCAAGTTTACTCCGCTGCTTTTGGGTGCTGCTGCTGATAAAATTGCAATCGCACCGGCCGCCGCAGTTAAACCTATTGCTTTATTAATTCCAAAATTAGTAAATATTTTCATACTATGATAAAAATACATAAAAAATTTTTTTTTTGCTAAATTGTAACAAAAATTATCATTCTTAATTCTCAAAATCTTCCGGGATCTCAGGAACAGGCTTTTTCCCTGAAACTCCAAGATTTTCAATCCTTCTTAGCTGGCTCAAAATACTATCTTTTCCATCAAGTTTTTTCAAAGAACTGTTAAGGTTTTCCCTTATTTTAAGCAGCTCGGAAAGTAAAGAAGAAAATTTATCCAGCATATTTGAACAAAGTCTTGAAATTTCAATAGCATTTTTATTTTGGCGATCCACAACATAGAAAACGTTGATTATTTTAAGTGCAGCAAGCAGAGTTGAAGGAGAAACCGGCATAATTCTGTTTTTCCAGGCAAAATCCCAAAGGACGCAATTTTCACAAAACAGCAGAGAATAACAACTTTCTATCGGTATAAACATTAAAACATAATCAGGAGAGGAGTTTTCACTTGAGTAATCTTTTTTGGCCAGGTTAGAGATATGGGATTTTGTTGAATCCATAAAATTTTTAAGACAAATAGCCTTCTCTTCTTCAGTATCCGCGTTAACAAAACCTTGCCAGGAAGATAAAGAAGTTTTCGCATCAATAAATACGCACCTTCCCTCAGGAAGAAAAACAGTTGCATCCGGTCTGCCTTCCGCAGAAGATTTCTGGATTTTATATTCTTCATCCTTTCTAAGCCCGGACGCTTCAAGCACCCGCTCAAGAACGATTTCTCCCCAATGCCCTTGGGTTCTGTTATCAGACTTTAAAACATTTACAAGTGCAGTAGTTTCGTGTGATATTTTGTTTCCGGCCTCAAGAAAAGATTTCATGTTTTCATCAAAACGTGCCAATTTTTCCGACTCGACCTTGAAATTTTCTTCATTACGACGCTCAAACGCCTCGATCTTATCCTTAAACCGCAGGAAAAAATCCTCCAGCCGTTCTCTGTTCTCGTCGCTTAACGATTTTGAACTCTCTTTCAAAAGCTTATTTGCAGTATTTTCAAACTGTAATTTCATCTGCTCGAATGCTGTTTTATTAAACCTGTCATTTTGTTTTTTCACAAAATATGAAAGTAAAAATACCGCAATAGCGCCCGCTGCAAACCCGGTCAGAAAAATCAAAAAATCCATACACTCTCCTTAATCTAAACAGATTATATCACGAATAAAAAAATAATCTAAATAGTTTACCGGAAAAAATCAATCCAAAAAATCAACCATGCCTCAAAGCATGGTGTAGATAGAGATTTAGAGATTCAATCAATCCAAAGATTTAAATCAATAATTCATGCTTTACAAACATAAACATCAATCAGGGCATGGATGTAAAAATCATCTCAAAACATTAGTATATAAAGTGTAGAGGACAGTGATTAATTATTAAAAAATATGAGGGGAAATTATGAGAGAGTTCAAGAAAAAAGCAAGAATTCTGTTGGTGGATGACAATCCGGATCATCTTAGAGGAATTAAGGAATTAATAACCTTGGAAACGAATTACGACATAGCAGGTACAACAACCAGTGCAAATATTGCCGTTAATTTGATAAAAAAATATCAGCCTGAATTGGTAATAATGGACATAAACCTTCCTGAAAAAGACGGTTTACAGGCTATTCAGGAAATAGAAAAACTTGAACTGGATACAAAAATTCTTGTTTTGAGCGGATACGATGATTCTGATCTTATTTTCAGGGCAATGAAAATAGGAGCAAGAGGCTACATTTTAAAAACAATGTCATCCGCCCAGCTTGTATATGCAATTGATGAAGTTCTTGCCGGAAAAATATATTTACCGTCAGCACTTTCATCAAGATTTTTCGAATACTTCCAGCAGTCATTCAGGGAAGAAACAGCATCCGCTCCGGAAGAAAATTTACTCACTTACCTCACATCACGGGAAGAAGAAGTTCTTGGACTTCTTACACAGGGTAATAACTACAAGGGGATTGCCGCAAAGTTGTTTATATCAGAAACTACTGTTAAGACACACGTAAATAACA
>CALUYR010000234.1 GCA_944325045.1 Candidatus Gastranaerophilales bacterium | reverse complement strand
ATGTCATCCTGAACTCGCAGCTCCTCTTGTTGCCGACGAAAAGGAGGCTTACAAGGGAGGGTGCTCGCAGAGTATTTCAGGATCTAGCCACCAACAAAAATGTGTGACAATCTGTACTGTATCATGGAAAGAAGTATTAGATAAAGTAGGTTGGGCTTTCAGCCCAACATTAAAATATTGTTGGGGTAGAAACCCCAAACTACAAAAAACTATTTCTTATGCATCTTGGAACGCGACGCGTCGTCTAAAAGGGAACTTCGTTCCCGCATTCACGTTAGCAGAGGTTTTAATAACCCTGGGCATAATCGGAGTTGTTGCTGCTATGACTTTGCCGACATTGATAGCAAATTATAATAAGCAGGTAGCAGCGACAAAGTTAAAGAAATTTTATACAATAATGAACCAAGCAGTAAAACTTTCGGAAGCTAAATATGGAGAGTTTCAGTATTGGGATAATAGTTTTACCGGCTATGATTCTGCATCAATGGAAGCCTGGTGGGATAAATATTTTCGACCACACGTAAAAACATTAAAAATAGATGAGAGTAGCGGCAGATCTATAACTGTATATCTCGCTGACGGTACAAAATTACGAATATTAAATCATTATCCTGATGGTTCTGATCCTTCAGCTTCCGTGTCAGGAATTCATCTCTTTTTCTATCTTAATGCGAGTAATAAATCAAATATAATGGGTAAAGATTGCTTTACATTTTTTATTAATGTCAAAACCAATAAAAAGTGGGCCGCGGTAGAACCATATAAATTTGGCTGGAATGGTAAAAGAAATGATCTTATAAACAATGCTTATAATGGCTGTTCTGCTTCATCTTCCTCAAATGCTTATTATTGTACTGCTTTAATTCAGATGAACAATTGGGAAATACCGGATGGTTATCCGTTTAAGTTTTAGCAATTCAGCCAAATGGCTTGAATGAATTGTTAAAATTATGTTGTTGATTTTTCCCTATGCCGAAAGCGTGAAGATTTCGTAAATTTCTTCATCTGAAAGTTCTGTAATAATCTTTTCACCTTCGTAAACAGCGAGATCGGCTAATTCTTTTTTAGCCTTTAGCATTTCGTCAATTTTTTCTTCAAATGTACCAAGCGTAATCATTCTGTGAACCATAACATTTTTGTCCTGGCCAATTCTATATGTACGGTCAGTTGCCTGATCTTCAACCGCAGGGTTCCACCATAAATCGTAATGGATTACATTCGTAGCCTTTGTCAGGTTCAGTCCGGTGCCGCCGGCTTTTAGCGACAGAATCATTATTTTGGAATCATCTTCTGTTTGGAATTTGTTTATTAATTCTTCTCTCTGCGGCACTGTTAATGAGCCGTGGAAGAAGAGAGGATCCGTATTGCATTCTTCGGCGATCACTTTGCAGAGAATGTCTCCCATTTCTTTGTATTGCGTGAAAATCAAAGTTTTTTCACCGTTTTCAAGAATACTTTCTACAGTAGAAATACATTTGTCCATTTTACCTGAAAGCTCACGGCTCATTTCACCGCTTTTAAGGAACTGGTATGGATGGTTACATATCTGTTTGAGCGCTGTAATCAGCTTGAAAATGTTACCGCGTCTGTTGATACCTGAAAATTCGCTGATTTTTTCCATCATTTCGTTTAATGTTTTTTCATAAAGTACTGCCTGCGGTTTTGACAAGTAACAGTATTCGTTCAATACCATCTTTTCAGGTAAATCTGATATAACGTGTTTGTCTGTTTTTAAACGTCTTAGTACAAACGGAGACACAGACATTTTTAATTTTGCGGCACGCGAATTTTCCTTGAATCTTTCAATAGGAATTGCATAACTCTTTTGAAATTCTCTAAGGCTTCCCAGATAACCCTGATTTATAAAGTCAAAAATACTCCACAATTCCGTTAATCTGTTTTCGACCGGAGTACCGGTCATTGCAACTTTCGTATCAGCTTTGAGCGTTTTTATTGCAAGCGTTTGTGCTGTATCAGGGTTTTTAATGTTTTGAGCCTCATCAACAATTACCATACCCCACTGATGTTTTTTTAGTTCTTCAACATCAATCCTCATGATCGCGTATGTAGTAAGGATAATATCGTGATTAACCTCCAGTTTCCGTTCTGTTCCGTGGTAAACAACCGCGTCAAGTGAAGGCGCAAACATTTGAAGTTCTTTCATCCAGTTTCCCATAAGCGTTGTCGGGCAAATAACAAGAACCGGTTTATTAAGCTTGTTGCTTTCTTTCAGTTTAAGTATCAAACTGATAATTTGGATGGTTTTACCAAGCCCCATATCATCTGCCATACAAACCCCAAATCCTTTTGTAACATTTGTCCAAAGCCATTTTAATCCGGTTTGCTGGTATGGTCTGAGTTCGCCTTTTAATGTTTCAGGCGGAGTTACGTCAACAGGTTTTGTGAAGTCTTGTATTATTCTTGCGTATGCATCATCATAATCAAAATCATATTGCGCAAGCTGGCCTGACATTGAGGCATGAATTAATTCCATGCGTGACAGTGATTTAAAGTTTGCCTTGGCAATCTGTTCAAAGATTTTTTTGCTTTCTTCTTTGTCTATTAAGACGTATTTGTTTTTGTATTTTATTAAGCCGTTATTTGCCTCTACTAATTTGTTAAATTCTTCTACAGAAATTTTTTCGTTGCCGATTGCAATTTCGTATGAAAAGTCCAGAATATCGTCCAGTGCCATTTTAGAGGAGGCAGTATTATTAAATAAATCAGCAAGATCTTTGGCTCTTGATGCTTTAACTTTCGCGTTAATAGATGCACGCGGCACAACTATATTAACAAG
>CALUYR010000233.1 GCA_944325045.1 Candidatus Gastranaerophilales bacterium | reverse complement strand
CTCGATGGGAACCAGCACTATGATTGAGTTTTAGCATATTTTAAAATCCTCCGTAAAATTATAACTTCCACTTAAATTATAACATATTCCTCTATTGTTTTCAATAGTCTTGTACTGTTTGACGATGTTTTTTATTTGTGCTAGGATAAACGGGAGGGATAATGAGGTGTTATATGGAAAATTTGAAAATCTATTTGGACAAAGATATTGATGTAAGTTTAATTAAATCAAAAAAAATAGCTGTAATTGGGTTTGGTTCGCAAGGTTACGGTCAGTCTACAAACCTCAGAGACAGCGGCTGTAATGTTGTTTTAGGATTGAGGCTTGGCGGAAAATCCGATGTTAAAGCAAAGGATTACGGATTTAAGACAATGCCTATCGAAGAAGCCGTGCAATGGGCTGATATAGTTCAAATACTTATCCCTGATGAAATTCAGGCTGCTGTTTATCAAAAACAAATTGCGCCTTATCTGCGGCCAGGGCAATATTTAATGTTTTCCCACGGCTTTAATATTCACTATAAGAAAATTGTTGCGCCTGACGGAGTAAATGTAATTATGGTTGCTCCAAAAGGCCCGGGACATACTGTAAGAAGTGAGTATCTTGCAGACCGGGGAGTTCCTAGTTTGATAGCTGTTTACGCGGATCCGTCCGGAAATTCCAAAGATATAGCGCTGTCTTATGCCTCTGCAATTGGCGCAGGACGTGCAGGAATTATTGAAACAACATTTAAGGAAGAAACAGAAACTGATTTATTCGGCGAGCAGGCTGTGATTTGCGGAGGCGTATCCGCTTTAATTAAAGCAGGTTTTGAAACTCTTGTTGAAGCCGGTTATTCTCCTTACATGGCCTACTTTGAAGTTTTGCATGAGATGAAACTTCTTGTTGACTTAATTAATCAAGGCGGGTTGGCTGATATGAGGTATTCTATCTCTAATACGGCAGAATACGGTGATATGACCAGAGGCCCTAAGGTTATCGGAGAACAGTCGCGTGCTGCTATGAAAGCTTTATTAAAAGATATTCAATCAGGGACTTTCGCAGATGAATTTCTTAATGAGATGGAATCTGGCTGCAAGAATTTTAATAAACTCCGTAAAGAAAATAACGAACATTTAATCGAAAAAGTCGGTGCAGAAATCCGCTCCTCTTTTAAATGGAATAACGATAACAAGATTATAGACCGCACAAGAAATTAGGCAGGGAGTAGAAGTAGAAATGTTTAGCACAGATGCAGAATATGAAATAGTAACTTTTACAGTCGGCGACACCAAGGCCGGTACTAAGATGGGAAAACTTCAGCTAAAAAATACAGAGGATAACTCAATATTAAATTGTGTATTGTGGGAAGAAACCTTAAATCGCTTTGACAGTAAGGTTTTCCGTACTGGTAATATTGTAAAGCTTATCTCGGCGTCGTTTAACGAAAAATTTAATAATTGTCTTGTGTCGGTTCTTGAAGTTGTTAAAGAAGCCAAAACCGGGCTGGATGAAAATCAACGCGAAAAATATTACAGCGAATTAATGGAATATATTTCAAAAATTGAAGATGAAAGATTAAATTCTTTCCTTGTCCGGTATTTTATGGAGCATAAAGATAAAATTAAGATTGCGCCGGCCGCTAAGGTAATGCATCATAATTATATCGGCGGACTTATGGTTCATATTCTTGAATGTTTGCAGTTTGCAGAGGCAAATATGCTGATGAGTGAATACAAATTCAACAGCGATAACATATATGCCGCTTGCCTGCTGCATGATATCGGGAAAATTTTTGAATATACTGTTAACCTTGAATCCGGTTTGATTGATTATGATGAAACCTTTAGAAAAGAATGGCTTACTCATTCACAGTACGGGTTTACTCTTTGTATGAGTGAAGGGTTCAAAGAAGTCGCCAAGATGATTGCGGCTCACCATGGCAGAAGCGATTGGGGCGCAATCATTGATTTAAATGAGAAAGATCTTGAGCCGGAATTGTATTTTATTCATCTTATTGATAATCTTTCCGCCAAGTTCGGGAAAATATGTGTTGCTAAATTAGAGAAAAAAGAGGTATAACTTGTCCAAGTTAAATACAAAACATGATTTAAAAGGAACTCTCGTTTGTGTAGAAGGAATTGACGGATCCGGAAAGTCAACCCAGCTGTCTTTATTGCGCGATTGGCTTAAAAACAGAGGCCAGGATGTTATTTTCACCGAGTGGAATTCTTCTGAGTTGATTTCACAGACAACAAAACTTGCAAAGAAGAAAAATTTATTATCCCCAAGAACTTTTTCTTTGCTTCACGCTGTTGACTTTGCTGATAGACTGAAACAGGTTATAGCACCAGCGCTTAAGGCAGGTTTTATTGTACTTGCAGATCGTTACGCATATACAGCCTTTGCAAGAGATGTTGCCCGCGGTGTAGATCCGAATTGGGTTCGAAAAGTTTATGATTTTGCAATAAAACCTGATCTTGCGGTTTACTTTGATATTGATCCAAAGCTTTCTATGGAAAGAATTTGTTTTAATCGTGCTCCGAAATTTTACGAGGCAGGCATGGATCTTAAATTAAGCAATGACCCTTACGAAAGTTATATGATTTTTCAGGGGAGAGTTATTGACGAATATAAAAAAATGGTCGATGAATACGGGCTTATACAACTTGATGCAAAAGATGCTATACACTCCAAGCAGGTTAAGATAAGAGAAATGCTCTGTGAGATTTTGGGTTCTAAAGGTATAAAAATTTAAGGTGAGTTATGGCAAGAAAAAAATATAAAACCAAAAGCGGTTATGAAGGACTTTTAATAGTAATAGAAGGTAC
>CALUYR010000232.1 GCA_944325045.1 Candidatus Gastranaerophilales bacterium | reverse complement strand
TCAGCACCTAAATCAGCTGTAAAGCTAGCTTCAGGAGTAACCAATGCTTCATCAACACTTAATTGATCTACTACAACTTTTTTTACTTTTTCAAATGTACTCATCTTCTTTACCTCTTTTAATTTATTGTATTACGAATTTAGTTCTATTATATTATATCCGGCACAAAATTATTTTGCAAGATATTTGCATAAACAAAGATTATTTGTTAAAAATCTTTACTTTATTAAATTATCAATCCGCCTGCAACTTCAATAGCCTGACCTGTTACGTAATCAGTATCCAGCGCAAGGAATTTAACAACTTTAGCAATATCTTCCGGAGTACCGAGTCTTTTCATCGGAATAGCTTTCAAATACTCATCAATATTTCCAAGTTCTGCTGTCATAGCTGTTTGGATAAAACCAGGGCATACAGCGTTAACTCTGATATTTCTTGAGCCAAATTCTTTAGCGAGAGTTTTAGTCAGACCAACCAAACCGGCTTTTGAAGCTGAATAATTTGCCTGGCCGGGGTTCCCGTGCAATCCTACTACTGATGACATATTGATAATTGAGCCCTGACGTGCTTTCATCATATATTTAATAACAGCGTGGGTTACGCAATATGCACTTGTCAGGTTAATTTTGATAACTCTTTCCCACTGTTCCATATCCATTCTCAAGTTCAAGCCGTCTTTAGTATTCCCGGCATTGTTAAGAAGAATATCAATTTTGCCGTGTTCTGCTATCATTTTGTCTACATTTTCTTTTACAGCTTCATCATTTGAAACATCAAAACTGTAGAAATAAGCGTTAGCACCGCAGGCTTTAATTTCATCCAATGCAGGTTTTGCTTTTTCTGCATCGCAGATATCGTTAATAATGATATCACAGCCGGCTTTTGCAAGCTCTATAGCACAAGCCAAACCAATACCGCGTGAACCGCCTGTTACCAATGCAATTTTTCTTTCTGTCATTAATTTTCTCCTTATTATTTGTCGGGTCAAAAACCCTCTTTACATTCATGTTATTTTTCTCTTGTTAACGTTTTTTTAATCCGCTTAACAATCTCAAACATTTTTCGCCAAAAGACTCTTTTCCGGCTTTACTCAGATATTTGCGAACATCGTCCATTTTAATTATCCTGCCTTCTCTGAGATAAATATTTCTGTTTATCGGATCATCAACCCGATAATAGTTCTGAGAATTCAGTTTCGGAAAAATTTTTAACATTTTACACCAGCGCCATTTCATCTTTCAAAGCGCTGATTGTTGCTTCCAAAGACGCCTTGTCGTATACGTTAAACACTTTTGCATCCGGCACGATTTTCTTATTCAATCCTGCAAGAACTTTCCCCGGCCCGATTTCAACAAAAATCCCAACGCCATCAGCAGCCATTTTCTGAATAGTCTGAGTCCAATGAACTGACGAATGTATTTGCCGCGGCATTTTTGAACGGAAATCTTCGCTTGAAGTTGTTGGCGCAGCGTCAACATTTGTCACAACCGGAAGCAAGGCATTATTTAATTCAAGCGTATTTACAAAACTTTCAAATTCATGCCCTGCTTTTTCCATGAACTTAGAATGGAAAGCACCTGATACTGCAAGCGGAACAACTCTTCTGGCGCCTTTTTCCAGCAGAATTTCTCCTGCTTTAGAAACAGCAGCTTCATCACCGGTGATTACGACCTGAACCGGAGAGTTATAATTTGCAACATCAACGTAACCTACTGATGACGATTCTTTTAAAGCTTCTTCAACAGAACCTTCCGGTGCATTCAAAACAGCGGCCATGGCGCCGCCTTTTGTTTCGCTCATAAGATCAGCTCTTTTTTGGATTGCCCGCAATGTTGTCTCAAGAGACATAACGCCTGCCGTGTACATTGCGCAATATTCACCCAAACTGTGCCCCGCCGCATAATCGGGAATTATATTCAATTCTGACTTAAAAGCCTCCAATGCCGCAATTGAAGTTGTCACAATACATGGCTGTGTATTTACTGTCTGCTTTAAATCTTCTTCAGGCCCATCAAAGCATAATGTCGTAATGCTTTTGCCTAAAATTTTGTCTGCGGTATCAAAAACATTCTTTGCAATACCGTATGTTTCATACAAATCTTTTCCCATTCCAACGGACTGAGCCCCTTGCCCCGGAAATAAAAACGCAATTTTTTTTGTCATATATTATCCCTCTCAAATATCAGGCGACTTGCCCGACCTGCTATATTCTTAATAACCCTACAGTAATTATACTATAAATACACTAAAAGTAAACATCTTTGGTCTTTTTAATTTATTTTATATAAATCCTTCTTTATAATCCTTAGAAATTCTTTGTCAAGAGTCCTCAAATCAACAACATCAACTTTATAAGGGAACGTAGAGTTTTCAAATAAAGCCCTGACATTTAACAAATCCTCAAACGAAATATCCCCTTTCAGTGCAATATCTACATCAGAATATTCATAAGCTTTACCCTGAGTTCTTGATCCGTAAATAAAAATTTCCGCATTAGGCAGCACATTACCTATAGTCTCTTTAATAAAAGAAATATATTTTTCATCCAAATCAAGACAGGACATTTTGATTATCCTTTAATTTTTTAAGCAAAAAACTTACCTCCTCATAAAAATCAGGAACAATACCGGAAACTTTCATCGCTATATTTTCATCATACGTATGGGAAGTTAGATTCCGCATCTCTCTGAATTGGGTCCATTTTTCAAGATTTGATTGAAGTAAGTTTAATTGATTTGCAGTTCTTATAATTTCATTAAATGACATTTGCTTTACATCATCAAAAGAATACAGTGCTATATATTTACTTAAA
>CALUYR010000231.1 GCA_944325045.1 Candidatus Gastranaerophilales bacterium | reverse complement strand
AACACATCATCACTTAAAGCATTTTTATACCTGACAAGCACTTCGCTTAATCGTCTTACAGCATTTTCCAATGATGTTACATTAAAAGTTTCTTCAATCATATAAACTTCTCCGAAACGCTTTTAACAAATGCCTTCACGTAATCTTACGATAGCACCGCCCCAGGTCATGCCCGCGCCAAATCCGCAAAGAACAGCAGTTGTACCAAGCTTAACATTACCTTTTTCAACGCTTTCCGCCAACGCTATCGGAATAGATGCGGCAGAAGTATTTCCGTAATATTTAATATTTGTCACAACTTTATCATCGCTGTACCCTAATCTTTCCTGAACAGCTTGAATGATTCTGATATTTGCCTGGTGAGGAATTAAATAATCTATATCTTCAGCCTTCAAACCAGCGTTAGCAATCAAATCCTCTACGTAATGCGGAAGAATTTTTGCCACAAATGTATAAACCCCGCGGCCGTTCATTCTAATACCCTTAGGTTTTTCTTCATACTGTTCAACAAGCGGACAGTTTTTGCCGTCAAATGAAAGCTCTATTAAGTTACCGTAATTTCCGTCAGCTTTAATATCAATTGCAATAATATCGTCAATTCCGTCATCTGCCTGCGTCACAACCATCGCACCAGCGCCGTCCCCAAATAAAATTGAAGTGCTTCTATCCTGCCAGTTTACCAGGCGGGAATTGTTATCAGTTGCAACAAGCAGAATATTTTTATACATGCCGGATCCAATATAAGCCTTTGCAATACTTAAAGCATATATCAAACCTGAACATGCCGCTGTTATATCAAAAGCAGGAATTTGAGCCTTTATGCCCAATCTTTGGTGAATATGGCAGGCAATTGCCGGGTACAAGTCCGGTGGAGCAGATGATGCAGCTATAATCAAATCAATTTCATCAGGAGATATTTTTGATCTGTCCAAAGCCTTTTGTGCGGCCTCTAATCCCAGATCAATCGCATTTTGTTCACCGGAAACAACTCGTCTTTCCTTAATTCCGGTTCGTGTATAGATCCATTCGTCTGATGTTTCGTATAATTTTGTCAAGTCATCATTTGTTATAACTGTTTCGGGTAAACTGTATCCTACCCCCGCAATTCTTAGCGGAATTAATTTATTTGTCATTATCTACTCTTCCTCATGAAATTTTGCAATCTTTTCATTTACGCCTGATTCTACAGCGTTTTTAGCAACTCTTATAGCATTTTTAATAGCGTAAGCATGGCTTCTTCCGTGGGATATTACCGTAATTCCCTTAACCCCAAGGAGTAAAGCCCCGCCAAATTCTTCATAGTTAATCTTAGTATAAATTCTTTTCATAAAAGGTTTAGCCAAAAGCCCGATAATTTTTCCGGCTAAATCGGCTTTAAATTCCTGCTTAAGCATTCTGAAAAGCATTGAGGAAGTGCCTTCTGTTACCTTTAATGCAACATTCCCTACAAAACCGTCGCACACTACGACATCACACACGCTTAAGAAAATTTCTTTACCTTCTATATTTCCAACAAAATTGATTTTTTCCTGATGTTCTTCTAAAAGTTTATAAGTAGCCTGCGCAAGTTCGTTGCCTTTGCCTGCTTCTTCACCTATATTCAAAACACCTACTCTCGGGTGTTCAATGCCAAGAACATTTTTAGAAAAAGTAGCGCCCATAACAGCAAACTGGAAAAGCATTTCCGGAGTACAATTGCTGTTTGCGCCGCCGTCGATAACAACAATAGGTTTTTTGATTGTAGGAAGAGTAACCGCAATAGCAGGTCTGTCAATTCCCTGCAAACGACCGAGGCCAAACAAGCTGGATGCCATAGCCGCTCCGGTTGAGCCTGCCGCAACAACAGCATCGGAGCTTCCCTGGGCAACTGCGTCAACTGCCAAAACTATTGACGATTTTTTCTTTTTACGAATAGCTTGTCCGGGAGCTTCGCCCATTTCAATAACCTCAGAAGCATGGGTAATTTTTATATCAAGTTTGCTGGTATCAATCTTGATACGATACTTTTTAGGGCCGCCTTTCCCTTTATCGGTCATAAAACCTTCATGGGTAATTTTATCGAGTTCCTGCTCAATCCTGTCTTGTTTACCGACCAATTCAATCGCAACACCGTAATCTCTTGCTGCCCATACGGCGCCTGCAACTATCTCATGCGGTGCATGATCACCACCCATTGCATCTACTGCTATTCTTGTCATGTTTCCCTCTCTCAACGTCTGTAATTTTTTCCCTGCGACTTAAAAAAATTGATACTGAGGCCGGAAGAGGTTTCTTCCGGCCTCTTTTATCAAACTATTTTTCTTCTGATTCTTCGGTGATTTCAGACTTTACTTCTTCAGCTTTTACTTCTTCAGTTTTTTCCACTGTTTCAGAATCTGCCGGTTTTACGGTTGTTTCCGAAGTTTCAGCTTTTTCAGCTTTTTTAGATGTTTTCTTTGCCGGCTTAACTTCTTTTACAGATTCTTCTTGTCTGTCTTTAATGCTAACCGGTTTGCCTTTGTAATTTCCGCAAGCAGTGCAAACTGTATGTGTTAAAACTGCTGCGCCGCATGTAGGGCATTTAGTAATTTCAGGCTTTGATGCCTTCCAATTGCTTCTTCTGTGTCCTTGTGCGGAATGTCCTGTTCTTTTCTTTGGTACTGCCATTTTTCTTTTTCCTTTTTATTTTTTCTACTATTTACTTTTCGGTTGTATTTGAATGTTTTTAAATACATCCATTCTCGGGTCTGATAATTCTTCTTCTTTGAGAAAATTATCCCCATTACAATTTATACCACAAACTTTTTTATTTGGTAAATTTAATATTACAGATTGAT
>CALUYR010000230.1 GCA_944325045.1 Candidatus Gastranaerophilales bacterium | reverse complement strand
GGATTTCTACTTATCCCGAAAATACAAAAGATCAGGAAAAACTGCTCATTCTTGCTGAGCAGGCAATGTATATTTCGCAGGCAAAAGGCTATAAAGAAGGTATGTCCGCGATTATCAGTTCTTCTGATTTTAACTTCTGGGATGACGCAGCTCTTAATTCATTTGCGGAAGTTGTTGCAAAACGCCACGCACAGCTTGGCATTAACTTTGAAGATGAACTCGTCCATAAGTTTAACAGCGAAGAAATTATCTCCCAGAACCATTTGATAGAAATGGTAACGTCGTTAGCCGGCGCAATAGATGCAAAGGATCCTTATACAAAAGGTCATTCAACAAGTGTTTCGAGATACGCGGAAGCGCTTGCCCGGGCTATAAATCTGCCGGAAGATGAAGTTCAGAAAATTACACTTGGCGGTCTGCTGCATGATGTGGGCAAAATCGGTATTCCTGAAAACGTGTTGAGAAAACCTGGCAAATTGGAAAATGATGAGTGGGAAATAATGAAACAACATCCTGTTATAGGCGCTGAAAAAGTTTTGGCTCCTAACGAGGCTTTATCACACTTAATTCCGATAGTTAAATACCACCATGAACATATAGACGGCAGCGGTTATCCTGAGCATTTAAAAGGTGATGAAATTCCTTTATCTGCAAGAATAGTAGCAGTTGCCGACACTTATCATGCTCTTATCAGCGACCGTCCTTACCGTAAAGGCATGTCTGTTGAAAAAGCGTGCGAAATTTTGCAGGAAGGTGCCGGACGTTTATGGGATGCGGATTTAGTCCGTCATTTTATTGCAATTGCTCCGTCTTTGTCTACAATTATCTGATAAGCCTTTTGGGGCTTGATTAAGCACTCTTCACACGGTCGGTTACTTTAAATACAAGCTCATTGTTTTCGCAATCAACGAGAATATTGTCGTCCTTTTTAAATTCATTTGCAATAATTTTCATAGATAAAGGTATTTCAATCTTTTGCCGGATAACTTTTCTCAAAGGCCTTGCACCATAAAGCGGTTCGTAGCTTTCATCAGCCAGAAACTGTTTTGCTCTTTCGGTAATTGTAAGTTCCATTCCAAGTTCTTCAACACGTTTTTTTAATGAGGCAGATTGGATTTCAGCAATTTTTACAAGATTATCACGGGTTAGAGGCGAGAAGGTAATTATTTCATCTATTCTGTTGATAAATTCAGGTTTAAATTTAGATTTCAAAAGCGTGCTGACTTTTTCTTTTTTCTCATCATAAGAAATGTTTTGATCGAGTAAAATTTCGCTCCCCAAATTGCTGGTCATAATTATAACTGTATTTTTAAAATTAACAACTTTACCCTGTCCGTCAGAAAGCCTTCCATCATCAAACATTTGTAGCATGATGTTAAAAATATCAGAGTGGGCTTTTTCAATTTCATCGAACAGCACGACAGAATAAGGTTTTTTTCTGACCGCTTCCGTAAGCTGTCCCCCTTCGTCATATCCTATATATCCGGCAGTAGTTCCGGTAAGCCGCGATACGGATTGCTTTTCCATAAATTCGCTCATATCAATGCGGATTAGAGCTTCTTCATCATTAAACAGAAATTCCGCTAGAGTTTTGGCAAGTTCTGTTTTCCCGACTCCGGTCGGACCAAGAAATAAAAAGGAGCCTATAGGCCTTTTCCCGTCTCTAAGCCCTGAACGGGAAAGCCTTATTGCATTTGCAAGCTTATTTACAGCTTCCTCCTGGCCGATAAGCCTTTTGTGCATGTAATTTTCCATATTCAGAAGTTTTTCAGATTCATCCTGGAGAAGCCTTGTTGTCGGTATGCCGGTCCATTTTGAGACAATTTCCGAAATATCTTCGGCTTCAAGATACTCTTTTATCAGATGTTTTTTTGATTTGTCTGATTGTAACTGCTTTAACTTACTTTCCATTTCCTGCATTTTTTTCAGTTTAGATTCAAGAGAAGTTGTAAGTTCCCCCTTTTTCTGGGCTTGTTCAATCTGGGTGTGCAGAATTTCAAGATTTTTTTTGACTGTTGTTGCTGCGTTAATTAACTTTTTTTCCTGCTCCCATTGGTTTTTAAGCTTTGCAATTTTAAGCTCAAGCCCGTCAATCTTTTTTGATATTTTAATAATTTTGGAATCATTACTTCCTTCTTCACTTAGAGCTTTTTTTTCAATTTCAAGCTGAAGTTTTTCCCTTGTAAAAGTGTCGATTTCTTCAGGCATGGTGTCAATATTTATTCTAAGCGAACTTGCGGCTTCATCAATGAGGTCTATAGCCTTGTCAGGAAGGAATCTTTCCGGAATATATCTGTCAGAAAGTTTGACTGCCTGAGTTATTGCTTCATCGAGAATTTTAATCCCGTGGAATACCTCATAATTATTTTTCAATCCTCTTAAAATGCTGATAGCGGTTTCAATAGACGGTTCATCTACTACAACCGGCTGAAACCGCCTCTCAAGCGCTTTATCTTTTTCAATATATTTGCGGTATTCGTCAAGAGTTGTTGCGCCGATTACTCTTATGATCCCTCTTGCAAGAAGCGGTTTTAATATATTTCCTGCATCTACCGAGCCTTCGGCCGCTCCCATTCCCATTATGGTATGGATTTCGTCAATAAATAAAATCAGATCGTCTGTTTTTTCTTCTATTTCTTTCAGAACTTTTTTCAGTCTTTCTTCAAATTCTCCTCTGTACGAGGCTCCTGCAAGTAAGGCGCCTAAATCAAGAGAGAGAATTTTATCATTTTTGAAACTTTCAGGAACATCGCCGCTCACAATACGTTGAGCCAGTCCTTCTATTACCGCGGTTTTCCCAACCCCCGCTTCCCCGACAATAACCGGATTGTTCTTTGAGCGTCTGTTTAAAATC
>CALUYR010000229.1 GCA_944325045.1 Candidatus Gastranaerophilales bacterium | reverse complement strand
AGTTCAGGATGACATGTTAAATTGTTTTCAATATCAATCGGCGGTTTCCCTTGTCTCCCTTGAGGTTCGTTACCCCCCCCCCCGTATACGTTGCTAATACTGGCTTTTCCATGGTTTTACTCTCCTTTTCCTTCATTATAAACTATTTTGCGAAAATTTCAAGTCTTATAATTTTATCAAAAATTTAGTTTGTTGACGGATTAGCAAAGCCATATAAGTCAACTGGAGGGCTGGCTTACGTTTTGCTGCTCAACGGCTGAAAGCTTGGGTACACCCGCAACCTTGCGGCTAAAGATCTAACCGGCAGGCTAGTATAGCACTCCTTTAAGATATTGACCTGTAACAGATTTTTTATTTTTTACAAGCTGTTTCGGCGTTCCGGTTGCAACTATCTGCCCGCCTGCATTTCCGCCTTCCGGGCCCAAATCAATTATGTAATCCGCAACTTTTATTAAATCAAGGTTATGTTCAATAATAAGAATAGTATTGCCCTGGTCGGCAAGCTGGTGAATAATTTTTATAAGCTTATCCAAATCATACCAGTGAAGGCCTACAGACGGTTCGTCAAGCAGGTACAAAGTTTTGCCGGTTGCACGTTTGTTTAATTCCGAGGCAAGCTTAATTCTCTGGGCTTCTCCGCCTGATAAGGTTGTTGCGCTCTGTCCGAGTTTTATATAATCCAAACCTACGTCATTTAAGGTTTTTAACTTATGTTTAATTGCCGGAATACTGTCGAAAAATTCCAATGCTTCTTTTACGCTCATATCAAGAACGTCAGCGATAGTTTTCCCTTTAAATTTTACTTCGAGGGTTTCGCGGTTATAGCGTTTACCTTTGCAAACCGGGCATTTTACATAAACATCTGATAAGAAATTCATCTCTATTTTATTAACACCGTCACCTTTACAAGCCTCGCAGCGGCCGCCTTTAACGTTAAAACTAAACCGGCCCGGCTTATAACCGCGGACTTTTGCCTCATTTGTTTTGGCGTAAAGCTCACGAATATGCGTAAACAAATCTGTATAAGTTGCAGGATTTGAACGCGGAGTACGGCCAATAGGAGACTGGTCTATATCAATAATTTTATCAATATTTTCAAAACCTAAAATTTCATCTACTCCCTGGGGTTTAGGGCGGTTACCGCGGAGTTTGTGAAGGGCGTATTCATAGATTAAATCCTGCATAAGAGTTGACTTTCCTGATCCGGACACACCAGTTAAAACAACTATTTTCCCGAGCGGAATATCAACATTAATATTTTTCAAATTATTCAGATGTGCATTTCTAACCTGCAAAAAGTTTCCGTTGCCTTCTCTGACTTTTGCCGGAACAGGAATTAATTTTTCACCGCTTAGATATTGGCCGGTTAAAGATTCTTTACAATTTATTATATCCTGCAACGATCCTGCCGCAACTATTTTTCCGCCGTTGATCCCGGCTTTAGGGCCGATATCTACTATATAATCCGCATTACGCATAGTATCTTCATCATGCTCGACCACGATAAGAGTATTTCCAAGATTTCTTAATTTTAGCAGAGTTTTAATTAATCTGTCATTATCTCTTTGGTGAAGTCCGATGGAAGGTTCATCCAAAACGTAAAGAACTCCGGAAAGGCCGCTTCCTATTTGTGTTGCAAGACGTATACGCTGAGACTCGCCGCCGGATAAAGTTCCTGCCATACGGGCTAAGTTCAGATAGCTTAAGCCTACGTCTTTTAAAAATCTTAACCTTGCACGAATTTCATCCAGAATTTGTTTTGCAATTTGCAGATGGTATTCGTCAAGCTCCAAATATAAATCGCTTACAAAATCCAAAGCCTCATCTATTGGCATTAGAGTAAATTCATAAATATTTTTACCTTTGATCTTAACTGCAAGCGGGAAAGGTTTAAGTCTTGCACCATGGCAAGCAGGGCAAGGTGTTGTTGTCATATATTTTTCAATTTCTTCGCGCCAGTATTCTGCGTTTGAATCATTATAACGCTTTTCGAGGAACGGGATTACTCCCGGGAATTGATGGTATTTAGTTTCGTATCGATGGGTTCCGAATCGTTTTACCCGAAAAGCGATTATATCATTTCCGCCATACAGAATAATATTTTGTTCTTTTTCCGTTAAATCTTCAAAAGGCTTATCCATTGAAATTCCGTAATGAGCACAAACAGATTTCAGTGTGTCGTCATAGTAATCTGTTGAAGTTTTAGACCAAGGATAGATTGCACCTTCTTGTAAGGATTTTTTTCTGTCGGGAACAACGAGGTTCGGATCAATAACGAAATCCGCACCGAGCCCCGCGCATCTTTCACAAGCTCCGTAAGGGGCATTGAATGAAAAAATACGGGGCGCAAGTTCTTCAAAGCTCAGATTACATTTCGGGCACGAAAGTTTTTCACTGAATACGATTTCTGAACCTTCCTTAGTATCTTTTCGTGATACAACATCTACAATAACAATTCCGTCTGCTTTTTTTAATGCTATCTGGACGCTGTCTGCAATTCTTGATTGCGCGGTTTCTTTTATAACAATTCGGTCTACTACTACATGGATTGTATGTTTTTGGGTTTTAGCAAGTTTTATTTCATCTTCATCAAGATTATAGATTTCTCCGTCAACCTTAACGCGGACAAAGCCTTCCTGACGCAATTCTTCAAAAACAGACTGAAACTCGCCTTTTTTACCTCTTACAACCGGAGCCAGGATTTGGATTTTCTCTCCGATTCCAAGTTTCATAATGCTGTTTACGATTTCGTCGATTGACTGTGGTTTAATTTCCTCCCCGCAATTCGGGCAATAAGGTGTTCCTGCTCTTGCAGAATGAAGTCTTGAGTAGTAATAGATTTGCGTAAGAGTACCGAGTGTTGAGCGGGGTTT
>CALUYR010000228.1 GCA_944325045.1 Candidatus Gastranaerophilales bacterium | reverse complement strand
AATAAAACATCTTCACCCAATACTTTAGACATATATTTTGCAACAGGTTCCAGAGAAAATTCTAAATTCCATTCACCTTTCGGACGGCCTAAGTGAGCCATTAAAATTATTTTAGCACCTTTTTCTTTCAAAGCTTTAACTGTAGGAACAATAGCCTGAATCCTTGTGTCATCAGTAACATTTTTGTCTGCATCCAATGGAACGTTAACATCTACACGAACCAATGCCCGTTTACCTTTAACGTCTCCTAAATCGTTAATTGATTTTTTCATAGTTTTCTCCTTATTTAAAATCACAAAATTTCTTTGCATGGTTATTTTACAAAAAACAAAAAAGTTTAGCAAACCGATAAAAAAAAGGCCTTTTCTAAGGCCTTTTATGCTTCATTTAACTCTCTGCGAATATCTTCGACTGTAACATGAAGAACCGGAGAATCTTCATTTTTCTTCAAATAAACATCTTTAATCCCTGACTGTACAATAAATCTTTTGCAGAGGATACAAATAAAATTATGTCCCCAAATATACATAGTAGAGCCTTTACAGCGATCCTGGCCTGCTTGAATAATAGCATTTTGTTCAGCATGAATTGAGCGGCAGGTTTCATAACAGGTGCCGGATTTGATATTATGTTCTATGCGGTAGCACGAACCTCGTTCATAGCAAGATTCAACCTTTGAAGGTGTTCCGTTATATCCGGTAGCTTTAATTTTTTTGTCATCACCGACGATTACGGCTCCGACCTGAGCCCTTATACAATTTGAACGGCTTGCGCAGGTCTTTGCCAAGTCTAAGAAATATTCTTCCCAGCTTTTAATTTCCATAGTTTACAGTCCTTTATATATATTAAAATTCTAGTGTTTATAATTTTTTATTCCGGTAAATACCATTGCTATTCTATATTTATCTGCAAGTTCAATCATCTTTGCGTCATTAGCAGAACCGCCCGGCTGAATTATCGTAGATATTCTGCCTTGTGCTGCAATGCTTAAGCAATCAATTGTAGGCAGGGTATTATCAGAAGCAATTACAGCGTGCTTAGAGTTATCGCAAGCAGTATTCATGGCAGCTTCCATCGCGTTAACCGGTGAAATAAAGCCCTGGGCTATTGCGACTGTTTTAAAATCTTTTACTACTACTATTGAATTGGATCTTGCATACTTTGAAATCTTCCAGGCAAAAACTGCATCTTCTATTTGTTCTTTATTAGGCTGAATTTTAGTAACTACCTTGAACGAATTTCTACCCAGATAGCTTCTGTTCATGTCCTGATATAGTGTACCGAAAGGCGTTACATGGATATCCTTTTGCGTAAGTGACTTGAAATCCTTAAGCGGAGTATTAAGCTTAATAATTTTTATAAAAGGATTATCTTTTAAAAGTTTTAAGGCTTTTTCCTCGTAATCAGGCGCAATAACAAGTTTTACCGACATAGAGTTGATATGTTTGGCTACTTCATAATCAATTTTTTGGGACGAACCGATTGCACCGAAAAAAGATGCAATAGGATCACAGTCAAAAGCTTTATTATAAGCTTCCTCAAGTGTCGGAGCAAGTGCAACACCGCAAGGAGCCGCGTGTTTTACAATTGCTACGGCACAGACATCATAAAATTCACTCAAGACATTTGCCAGTTCGGTCATGCTCATAATTTCGTTATAAGAGAGAATTTTATCATTTATTACCTCGTAATCTGCCATGTTATCTGATTTAAATAACAGCGCCGGCTGTTGAGGATTCTCGCCGAAATGAAGGTCCCATAACGGTTCAAAGTTTACGGCTGACTCTAACTGCCAGTTTCTCGGATCGCCGCCGGAATTATCATAGATACTAATCTCGACTCTTTTTGCCATTGAACTATTCCTCCTTATTCCTTTCTCTAATTTAACATAAAAAAAGTTTCTTGTAAATTTATAACATAACTGGTTGAAATAATTTTATTTTCCTTTTATAATATAATGCGTTCGATACATATAAGTTTAAAGAATTTTTAATATGAATAGCAGCAAAATGACAGAAGGCGTAGGTAAAAAAATTGTTGAAGCTTTAAAACAGCAATCTGACGTTGAAATTATACCTGTAAAAGAAGATAATCAGGAAACTGATTTCGCTACGAATTATGAGCCGATTACTCCGCCTCCGGCTGCTTTCGATGACACTTCCGTCAAAAAAAATATTTATGAGGAACCTAATTTTAATATGTCAGCACCATTTAATTTTAACAATAACCAAAACAATAGCATTGATAATGCTTTAAATAATACTATGATGAATTTTCAATCTTCGTTATCAGAAATGAATAATTCTGCTATTGAAGAATTGGAATTACCGGCGAATGTTGCTGTTCTCAGAAAATTAATCACTAAAATCCCGTCAGGTGTTTCTAAACAGACCGGAGCAATGATTATTAAACAAACTATGGAAGCGCTTGGTATTTCCATGACAAGTGTATTGCAAGAGGCTCAGCAGGTTCAGGAAAGATTAACACAGTCAGTCAGAGAATGCCAGACGAATGTTCTTGAATACAAAAAACAAATCAATATATTAGAAGTTCAAGCACAAAAATATCAAAGACAATTTGCGGCCGTTAACGATATTATCAGCCTTTTTATACAAACAAATAACTAATCAATTGAAAATCCTGAATAATATGTTATAATATTAATATAATTAATATAATCGGTAGGATTTATGAATAAGATACCACGTCAAAATTTAATCTATGAGCGGTTTTCAGCGATAGGGGGGGGGGGCTAAGGGTCTAAATCCTTTTGCTGAGTGCTTTTCGCGATACAGAACCCCGTTTTTTGCGTGTGTTAATATATTTTCAAGACAGCTTTGGGTTTCAGTTGCCTGCGGATTTAAAAGGCTAAGT
>CALUYR010000227.1 GCA_944325045.1 Candidatus Gastranaerophilales bacterium | reverse complement strand
AATATCGTTGCCCCATAACAAGTCAAAGTTCATATCCTGATGATATTCTTTGAAAAAGTTATCCCACAGCATGTATTCTGCCAAAGTTCCGAAATACGGAATTTTTTCTTTCATAGTAGTGTTTAGTTGCTTTAAAACTTCGCGCGGGGCTCTATAGCTTATCGGAACTCCGGCGGCTTCGGACACTGAATCAACAATGTGGTCAATGTGGTCAACTCTAAAACCGTCAAAGTTATAATCATTTTGGAGTGTTTTCATCGCCTCAATAAAGTATTCTATAACCGGTTTATTGTAAGTTCCGTTTTCAAGAAATACAAAATAATAAGGTGTTTGGCAGTCAAGGTTTGCAAAGTGGGTGACATCTTCTCCTTTATAATCATAGTGCCTGAATGTCGGATATCCGCCGCATTCGCTCATTTTATCATAAACCGGCACTCCTGCTGAACACCATGCGCCGCCGGGAGCCGGCCATAAACCTTCATCTATTAATGCTTTTATTATATCTATTTGTTTTGTTATATCGTTTTCTGTAAGTTTTTGATTTGGTTTAAAGTTTTGGATTTTTGCGGTAATTTCTCTGACACGTTTGTGGATATTTTCCTGGGAAGATTTTTCGCACATTTTGCTGCAAAGCTGTTTTTTGCATTCAATCATTTCATTATCAAAAGTTTCAAACAGTGCCTGGTAGTGTTCGGCAAGGTTTCCGGTTCCGCCTGATTGGGCTTGCTTGTAGATATTTTTGATAACCTCAACATCTTCATGATCGTACGCACCTTTCAGATGATCTGCTACGGTGTCTGCTTGGGCTATAATTTCCTTATCAAGTTCAGGAATATCAAACCATCTGGCAATTGACGGGTTTGCAAGAACTGCTTTTGAAAACCGCCCGGTTTGCGGCAGTATGTCATAAATTACCGGGTGGCCTGCAAGCTGTGCCATTTCTATGAATGCTTGAACCTGAGATTTTGCATCCATTCCTGTTATTTCTGAAATTTCTTTATCGAACAGTTTTTCGCTCACTTCTGAACTCTTCGGTAGATACGCGCAGCCGAATTCCCGTGGGTGAAATGGTATCAGGTAAATTGTGGTGTTAAAAATTCCGTTATCTAAGTTTCCTGTAGGTAAAATCAAAAGCTGTCTCAACCAATCCATAAATTTCCCGGTGTCTTGGGTTTTATTCCCGTCTCCAAGACCCGCAAGGTTGATTAATTTTATATTATGACCTTCTTTTTTCATCCAGGCGGAATTAGTAACATTATTTCTGGCAAGTACGCTGATTTTATCATTCTCAAATATGAAAGTTCCGTTCTTGAAAATCCCGTTTTGGCGCCATTTTAACTCAAGCCCGAACAAGATTTCCGCTTCTGTTAACTCTTCCAGGGCCATTACATAAGGATAGTTTAAATATCCGTATAAGTTTATTTTTTCTTTAAGAAAATTCTTTCTCTCTTCCGGTATGCTGTCAGGATTGTATTTTTCTCTTATTTTAGAATATATTTCGTTAAGTTGTTTATCTTTTCTTTCTTCCTGCTCTTTTTTCTTCCCAAATAAAAATTCTAACATAATCTGCTCCAATTTTACTAAAGTCTATAATAAAATATTATCATAAAAAATTGTATAGATATATTTTTTTAATTCAGACTTAGTAAGGAGTATTATTGGAATCCCTTCCGTTTCTGTAGCCGATGCCGGCGCGGTATCCGGAAACAGAGTACATTATCGGAAGTGCCGGTTCAATCCATTTTAATCCTGACATTACTGCGACTGTTGCTATATCGTCCGTGTGAAGTCCTATATCTATTGCTTCCGGTTTCCTTTCAGAGTAGATATTTTTGTTGTGTGATTTTTTGTTAAGAAGAGGGTCAATAACTTTTTTCCCGATAAGATTTGCAAGAGTGCTTCCGCCTATTATTCCGGTCGCGGTGATTCCTCCAATCATACCTATGGCACGGGCGCATTTTGATGTTATATTCAGTTTCTCCAACAGACCAAGCGCTGCTCCCGCACCTATGTTGCATAAAAATATATTTGCCAGATATTGATAGGAGCCTTCCTTTATTTTATCTGGAATTTTTTCCTTCCAATGAGGGGTTGTAAGCCTGTCTCCGGTTATACCCCCGATTATCCCGCCTGCAACCGGAATAAAACCAAGTAATGATAATTCTCCGATTTTGGAAAATATTTCGCCGGATGTGATATTCCCCGGTTCAGGTATAAGGTTTTTTAATAATTCTTTCCCGGTTTTAGTTTTGCCTAAAGATGTGTATAGTGTTTTTATTTCGCTTAAATTTAAGATTTTGCTTTTGGATTTTTCCAAAATGTCTGAAAGAATTTTTGGAGTCTTGTTTTCTTTCAGATAGTTAATAACTAATCCTGTATTGTTTTTTTTAATCTGAGAAATAGTTCTGATCGGATTTTCGCAATTTTTAAACACTTTTCCTGCAATTTTAGGCGCTGCAAGTGCTGAAGCGATGGTAAACCCCATTGTGGAAAATGTATTAATTGCTTTTTCACCTTTTCTTTTTGGCGGAGTATTTTTTATTTCTTTTAAGCAATAAACCGCGCCGGCGCTTGATAGAACATACGGAACTGATTTCCGGAATTTTTCCACCAGTATTGGCTGATCAAGGTATTTGCCTGTCACTTTTATTATATTCATATCTGGGTTTCCTGTTTCCTTAAATGGCGGCTTATTTTATTCGGGAATGAAATTCTCGTATAAAATCGGGGCTATCTTCATTAAATTTTACAAACTGATTTAATCTCTCCAGTACTTTTTCAGAAATAACATGTTCGATTTTGCAGGCGTTTTCAGCTGCTTCTTGTTCTTCAAGACCGAGAATATCTTTGAAAAATTTCTGTAACATAGTATGTATTTCTATT
>CALUYR010000226.1 GCA_944325045.1 Candidatus Gastranaerophilales bacterium | reverse complement strand
AAAGATCTATGTTGTACTCATCGAGCAAAAGTAATATCCCTTTGGGAGTACAAGGATACACAGCAGGCTCCTGCCCTGCAGCCAGTTTCCCGACATTTTCCATTGTAAAGCAGTCAACATCTTTTTCAGGAGAAATTGCATTTATTACTCTCTCTTTGTTGATATGCTTTGGAAGAGGAAGCTGTACAAGAATTGCATTAACAGACTTGTCATTATTTAATTCATTTATTTTCTTAATCAGAGTTTCCTCATCAACATCTTCCGGATAAAGTATTACGTCAGAATTAATTCCCAGCTTTTCGGCAGTTTTTTTCTTGTTGTTGACATAAATTTTACTGGCCGGATCGTCGCCCGCAAGAATTACGGAAAGAGAAGGTTTGTTTTTACAACTATCTATTTTAGCCTTCAAGTCAGCAAGAAGTTTTTCTCTTAATTTTTTACCGTCAAGAATAATTGTCAAAATAATAACCTCGCTCTAATCTTTATCACTGCCCTGAGGCAAATTTAACCGATAATAGAACTGTTTTATAGCATTCTGCACAGTTACGGATTCTTTTGAGATACAATTTGTAACAAGCTCTTTATCAAAAGGGATTACGCCAAGCACATCCAGGTCATACCGTTTCAAAAGATCGTAAACAGCTGTTAAATCGTTATTATCAACCTTGTTAATAACAACACCCAATTGGTTGCCGGCCGCATATTTTGCGCTAAACTCCTCTATACGTTTTGCGAGATGGGAAGAATCTTCCGACGGATTAGCAATAATAAGAGTGGTATCTATTTCCGTATCTACAAGCTGGTTTAAATATTTCAGATCGAATTCGCAGTCAAATATTACTATATCATATCTATCAATAAGTTTTTGAACTGCATAATTAATCTGTCCGGTTATAGGGCAGCGGCAATCCTTTGAGCCGACGAACCAGGAAACTATCAAATCAACATTATCATCAATCTGAACAAGAATATCTTCCATTGCCCATTCAATGTATTCCTGCTTTGTCATATCTTCCGGAATCCCGGTTTTGTACTCATGTTTACCGCTTCTGATACCGTAAATTGTATTTCTTACATCGAGGCCGAAACTATGACCCAATTCACTCGACAGATCGTTATCAAAAAGCAGTATTGATTTTTCCGGAAACAATTCCTGAAAAATTCTCAAAAAAGCTTTTGTAATAGTAGTTTTACCGCTTCCGCTTTTACCGGTTAACGCCAGTTTATATGTCATATTACCTCTATATATTGGTCTTTCAGGATATAAGACAACTCACATGTCAGCCTTAAGGCCTTTTCTGCCAATTCTTCGCTCAGGCTGCCTGCTCCGCACGATGTAGAGATAAGTGAATTATCTATTATTAGTTTCTCATCAATACCTTTTTTAGTCAAATAATTTACAGAACTCTTGAATTTATCAATCAGTATGTCTATAGTCAAGCTTTCAAGGGCGTCTTTATCAAGGGTCGGAACCAGACCCCACACTATTTTTCCGCCTGAACTTAAAAATTCTTTTATGTAATTGCTATACACGCTTAAGTTTTCTGAAAAACTGTACGCATCAAAGTTCAGCATATTAACACCGCTTTGTGCAGGAACTTTCCAGTCACATTTTCCGCAGCAGTGGATCGCACTTACGGCTCCGGCGCTTTGAATTACATTTGAAAGTTCTTCCAGCATACTACGGACAGAATTTTCCGATATTGTGACATAAGCTGATGTCCCAAGCTGGGAAATTGAAGGCTCATCAATAAATATTACAGGTAAAACATTAGGATTGGCCGATTTCATTGACTTAATCTGCCATAAAGCCTTCAGTGAAAGCGTTTTTAGAATAACATCCTTTAACGTTTCATCATAAATTGCACAGCGGCCGTCTTTATCCACCAATGTAGTAGAGAGAGTTAACGGGCCGACCACCTGGCCTTTGCAATATTTTACATCGGGAGATTTTACAATCTCCAAAAAAGGCTTGAACGAACACGAAGCCTGATCTGATATCGCATATTTTGCCAAAACAGAATTATCTTCATCGCTGCCGGAAATTACTGTTTCATAGTCCACGTAGAAGTTTTCCAAATCTTCATAGAAATCTTCATAATCCGTATCCAGAAAAGATTTGTCAGAAAAAAATGAAGGCATTCCCTCCAAAAACTGGAGAATCATGTCTTCATTTTTACTTACTTTTACCATCTGCGGCCAGAAAGGAACTGTTGTAAAATTTTCCTTAACAAGCTGCATTGCCTTGCCGGTATCTTTATGGGGCACTGATCCTATTGCTATACATTCAAGTCTTAATTTGCTTAAATCAGCTGTCATTGACCCCTCTTATACACTACACTTCTTCTTCAACTTCTTCTACTGATTCTTTCAGAATTTCTGAAGCTGAAACTGTTACAGCAAGTTCGCACTTAACTTTTGAAGTTAATTTTATAAGCATAGTATAAGAACCGATCTTGTTAATAGGCGCATTAAGTGAAACATTTTTTCTGTCAACCTCAATACCTGACTGTGCAAGAAGTTCTTCTGCCAATTTTTTAGTTGTAATTGTACCGAACAATTTACCTGATTCGCCTGCTTTAGCTGACAATTTTAATTCTGCAAATTTTTCGATCTTTTCAGCTGTTGCAAGAGCTTCCTGATGAAGTTTTTCCTGTTTAGCTTTAATTCTTGCAATATTTTTTTCTCTGTTTTTGATTGCCCCGTCAGTTGCTAATTCTGCGGCATTTTGAGGCAATAAAAAGTTTCTTGCATAGCCGTCTTTTACATTTACTATATCACCGGCTTCGCCCAAATTTTGAACGTCTTTTTTTAATATAACTTGCATAAATAATTACTTTTTCTATTTATATTTCTAACTGTGAATAAATATTACAACAAAGAAAACTGTTTGTCGATAGTTTTTTTCTGAA
>CALUYR010000225.1 GCA_944325045.1 Candidatus Gastranaerophilales bacterium | reverse complement strand
TCCCCCCCCCCCCCGTATTCCGCACTATACTTGACTTTTCCATGACTTTACCTCCTTTTTCCTCCATTATAAACTATTTTTTTATTTTTGCAAGGGGGAAATGCTCGTTCATCTGAAAAGCATTGGTTTATGCTGAATAAATTTTTAACGTCCGCTCTATATTTTTTGAAATAACTCCTTTTACAGATTCATATTCAGTTTGTAAAGCAGAGTGCTCTGTATCCAAAAGCTTCAACATATTATCATATTGGGTATCTTTAGCTTCTATTTCTTTTGTTCTTTGTTCGTATTCCGCTTCGGCAACAGCTATTGCAGCTTCGTCAGTTTCTTCGGATATGTCTGTTGCACTTGAATATACAATAGAAGTCCATTCCGCATCCAGCAAACCTGTTTCTTCGGAATTGGTTTCTTCCGCATAATTTACTCTTTCTAATGATACAGTCCCGCTTTCAAGTGCATATTTCAGCCATTCTTCGCTGTTCATTAAGCCGTCCTCAAGAATATCCCATCGTTTAGAAGTTGTTTCAGTTTTTGTGGTAACGTATTCACCGTTTTCTTCTGTTGTGGTAACTTCTGACGTTGTTATAGTTCCGTCCTTTTCTTCCGAAGGGCCGTTCATTCTGTGCCATAAGTTTATATACCACTGAGCTTTTTCCGCATCATTATATTTATAGATTATCTCTTCAATTGTCTGCGGAACATCCAGAGTAGGTTTTTTTAATGACCATTCAGCATATGCGTTGTTGTAGGCTTCCTCATCAGGAATAAGCTGTGTGAATGCTAAGGACATATCTTCCTGGAATGATTCTAAAGCAGGAATAAGATCTCTGCTGTAATTCAGCCCAAGTGATCCGTAATTAGCCACTACATAATAAAGGTCTATACATTTTTGTTCTAAAGTTTTTAATACTTTCTCACCATCTTCATTATAATAATAATTGCTTAAAAGCTGTTCGGCTTTGGAGGAATCTTCAGTCAAAGTATCGTCAGGATCCTCTGCAGCATAGACAGTTTTTCCGTTATAACCATACTTTATAGCGTCTGATACAGCTTGCATTTGCCCAGTTTTACCATCACCATGAATATATGACCCAAAAGCGTCTGCAATATTTACCTGATCTCCGGTAGAAGTAGTTTTTTCTTTTGGATAGCCGACAAACGTCCAGCCAAACATACCGCCCTGTTCTACTGTTAAATCAATCATGTGTGACAATACATGCAGGTAACACTCAGCCCGTCCATCGATAGCATGTTTATAACATTTGTCTGAAGCATCAATAAACGTCTGGTATAAAGCCGTATCCGTTCCGGTAACTTCTTTAGTATAATCGGACTGCTGAGGTTCGTCAGCAACCCATTGATCGTATAACGTTTTCCATTCCTCATAAGCCTCGGCATATTCCGGATTGGTAACTGTCTGGGTTTTACCGGAATCAATTCTTTCTATACCATATTTAGTCAAAAATTCCTCAAGATTTGCACTTGAAGTATAATTTGCAGCATCAGTTTCAGATACAAGTATCTGTCCGTTTGTGTTTATAATCCCGTATTGATTTTTAAGTTCACCGTAAGTCGTTAATTGTGAACCTGTCAAAGGGACATAAGTCTTATTTCCGTCAAGATCGTATGTAGAATATGTGAATTTAGTTGAATTAAGTGCATCAATATATTTTTTGCTTGCTTCTGTTGTTTGGTTTGCAAGCGCCATCTTCGCGCTCGTAATCGTCTGTGAACGCAATTCGTTATCAGATAGCCGCGCCGTTATTGAAAGTAATTTTGCTTGTGATGCTGATAAACCCATATTGGAAGTATCCTTTCAAAATGATTTTCCATGGATTATTACGGCATATTTATATAAATTCTTAAGTATAATTTTACATTTCTTTACAAAAAAAGAAAAATAATTACATGGAAAAAATTTCATCTCCGGCAGGGAAACGGCCTGATTTGACGTCATCGTTGTACTGTTTTGCGCATTCAAATATTAATGACTGCATGTCACCGTATTTTCGTGCGAACTTTGGTTTAAATTCAGGGAATTTACCAAACACATCATCACTGACAAGAACCTGTGCGTCACAAAATCTTCCGGCGCCGCAGGAAATAGTCGGGATAGAAAGATTTTCCGTAATATACTTTCCGCATTCTTCTGGTACCATCTCCAGCACAATAGAAAATACACCCGCTTCTTCCAGCTGTTTTGCCTGAGTCAGAATTTCATCAGCAGCCTCTTTACTCTTCCCTTGAATTTTATACCCGCCCAGGGTATTCAAAAATTGAG
This sequence comes from Candidatus Gastranaerophilales bacterium, assembly GCA_944325045.1. Taxonomy (GTDB): domain Bacteria; phylum Cyanobacteriota; class Vampirovibrionia; order Gastranaerophilales; family Gastranaerophilaceae; genus UBA1221. The sequence goes on along the minus strand of CALUYR010000225.1, from coordinate 683 downwards.
GAGTAAATCCCAGATGCCCCATAACCGGAATCCCGACCTGAACAAGCCTCCTAATAACTGAAATAATATAATCGGAACCTCCCTCAATTTTAACTGCGTTGGCGCCATTTTTAATCATCATACCGCAATTTTGAACAGCGCTGTCTATATTAACGTGATAACTTAAAAAAGGCATATCAGCAACAACCATAGCATGACTTACTCCGCGAGCAACTGCTTTTGTAAAAATTCCCATTTCCTCTATGCTTACAGAATTTGTATTTTCATAACCCAAAGCAACCATTGCAAGGCTGTCGCCTACCAAAATAATATCAACACCTGCCTGATCAATGTATTTTGCGGTATAACAGTCGTATGCGGTCAATGCGGAAAACTTTTCATTCTGCTGTTTATACTTTTTCAGAGTTTGAACTGTTATTTTTTTTACCATGATACTACCCGAATTTTAAGAGTTATGCTTTACGAAAAGAGATGGTCTTTCGTCTTTCTGTTCTCTTCTGAACCAGTAATACAAAGCCCGCGCCACACGATGTGAACTATGTCTTACAAGCCCTTCTTTACTATCTTCTATAAGCTTTTTAGAAAAGATTTTGACACCGAGTTTTCTGATATTCTCATAATCAATTCTTACAGGATAAGAATGAGACAAACGATACTTATCAGCAAGATTCGACGGAATAAAA
>CALUYR010000224.1 GCA_944325045.1 Candidatus Gastranaerophilales bacterium | reverse complement strand
CAGTGCCGCCCCAAAATTACTCCCCTAAAGTCAATAAAAAGAAATTGCCCCTTCAAATGGCGGCGGCAACGGGATTCGAACCCGTGTCAACAGAATGAGAATCTGCTATCCTAACCCCTAGACGATACCGCTAAGTAACTTTATTGTAGCACTGAAAAATAATTTGTTCAAGTAGTTTATGATAATTGTATAAAGTTGATTTGACGTGACAGAAGAGTGTAGGTGCATATCTTAAAATAATTTTCTGCTTCTTCAATGCAGCTAAGTTTGACCTCGCAGTTATTTTTTTATAAAATTTATAAATAAAAGGGAGTGTTATGAAAAGATTATTATTTTTTGTATTTATATTTTTATTAACTTTAAATTCAACGAATGCAATATCAGATAGCAATGTTCCTGTGAATTTTATTTATCTGAATGGTTCAAATACTAATACAGATAAGAGTAAAGATGAATTTATCAACGGAATTACTAATGCACATTCTTATATTAAAAACTCTCTTGAGGGCAGTAATTTTGTCCGAGAAAATTTGCTAAAAAGCGGGAATTATGTGATATCCGACAATCCTGAAATTTATTTTTGGGGTTTTGAGTCAAAAGATGATTTAAAAGCTATGGACGAAAGTCTAAGTTTGATTTCAATGTTCAGCCCGCGGCTTGCTCAAACTACCAGAAGTTTTATTTCTCATTGCATGCACGATGCGATCTGGGTTCAGAAGAGTTATAACATGCAGAAGGTAATTGATGAACTAAATTCCTATGTAAAAAAATCGTATGAAGAAGGTGAAAAAATTATTCTATCAGGCTATAGCGCAGGAAGCTTTATATCCTATGAATATTTAATTCACAAACTTCCGGCGGTTGACATGCAGAAGCTGTTAGATGATGTTGAGGAAAATTCAGAAGATAAAGTTGATGATTATTTTAAGTCTATTAAGCTGAAACCAACCTGTCTTGACGCAATTATAAGTTCAAAGTTAGCTGTTTATACTGCAAATGGGGAGTTCATTCCAAATGATAACTTCGAGGTGACTAAGTCAGCTTACAAAAACCTTGATTTTTATACAGATAAATATTGTGCGCCAGCAGATACAGTTTTAGGTGTTATAAATTTTGCAAGTCCTCTGGCATTGTTTTATTCTGACATGTCTAATCAATCCTTGGATATAAATAAGTATAATATTTATCTTTTTAAGTATATGAAAGAAAATAACATTTTTATGCTGACAGTTAACTTTGCAGATGATCCGATGGGCTTTCCGCTCAGCACAAATGTTACAGCTACGGATATAGAACTTATCAGCGGTATTAAGTTTTCAAAGTCAGGGCGCGGATTTGTTTATACAAAATCCGATGTTAAAAGCCCGAATACATTCTTGAGCGCTCATTTGTCATATTGGAAACATCCGAAAAAATTTGCAAAAATGATTACAGACGGCTATGTTGAAGGGTTTAAGAATTTTTATGGTTTGAAGTAGCAAGTCTTAATTTTACTTAATAAAATCGAATATATTATTTTTTTGTGATAAATTAAAGTAAATTACAGCTAAAACGGAGAAATGAAAATGATGACTGCAACAGATTTATCAACTAATTTGAATAAATTGGCAAATAGTGATATAGTTTCGGCAAAGCGTACAATTGATAAAGAAATTGAGACTTTGCGAGTAATGGAAAACGAGTTAGATATTTCGCTTACTAAGGCGCTTGATATGATGCAGTCAGCGAGTGGCAGAATAATTTTAACCGGAATGGGAAAATCCGGCCATATTGCAAAAAAAATTGCGGCCTCATTGGCTTCCACAGGAACTCCGTCATTTTTTGTTCATCCTGCAGAAGCAAGCCACGGCGATTTGGGGATGATAACAGAAGATGACGTTATTATTGCGATTTCTAATAGCGGCGAATCCAAAGAGCTTGTTGATATCCTGAATTATTCAAAAAGGTTTGGAATAAAACTTATCGCGATAACCAAAAATCCTCAAAGTTCACTGGGAAAAGCCGGAGATATTGTATTAAAACTTCCTGATAACGGAGAAGCTTGTCCGTTAGGGCTTGCTCCTACTTCATCAACAACAGCAACCCTTGTGCTGGGGGATGTGTTAACTGTTGCAATGATTGAACGAAAAGGTTTTTCAAAGGCGCAGTTCAACCAGCGTCATCCTGGCGGTAAGCTTGGGTCTGTTCTTCAGAAAGTATCCGATCTTATGCACAAAGGCGATGAAATGCCTCTTTTACCATCAGATGCCAATATGCATGATACTCTTCTTGAAATGACCTCTAAGCGGCTTGGATGTGTCGGATTTACAGATAAATCCGGTATGCTTATAGGTATTCTTACCGATGGTGATTTGAGAAGGTGTTTGTCAAACGACATTTTAACTAAACGCGCCTATGACGTTATGACAAAAAATCCAAAAGTTATTTCTCCGGAATCAATGGCTACAGAAGCAGTAAAGATTATGCATGATAAAAAAATCACTAATCTTTTTGCCGTTGTAGACGGTAAACCGGTCGGCGTTATTCATATTCACGACTGTCTTGATAAGGGGATTGTTTAGCTATAATTTTTCCTTATGCAAATTCCCATGTTGAATTTTTGAGGGATTTTTTGTACAGAGTTATACGTTAGGTCTGTTTATTGTAAGTCCCGGTTCAAGTTTTGTGCCCAGAACAAATTTTCTGAACGCATATTGCGCGTCCGGAAGTACGCAAGCCAATAAGTAACTGCTTAACCCAACGTTTGCTAAAATATTAAATGTTTTGGCTGCTTTTGCCTTTGCCGCGAACTTTTTAGCAAATTTGTCGACTGCCTTTTCAAGTTTTTGGGAATCATTTTTATACTTTTCGAGATTTTCGAGTTCTTTCCGTGCTTTTTCTTTTATTTTGCGGGTTTCTTCCCGGAATTTAAACATGTTATCACGAAGTGTGCCAAGTTCTTTTTCATCAACAAAAGCTCGAGGATCCCTGA
>CALUYR010000223.1 GCA_944325045.1 Candidatus Gastranaerophilales bacterium | reverse complement strand
AAGGAAAAGTTTTAAAAACCGGCTGGTCTTGCCAAATAAAGTATAAGCTTTTGCGGATACAAGCGGTAAGCAGTCTTAAACGAACGATATTACAAATTATAAAGGGAAAAAAAATGTCAAAAGAAATATTAAGTTCAAATGGTGAAAAATTAGGCGAAATTACTTTGGAAAAAAGTGTTTTCGGAGTAGAGCCAAACTTACATGTAATGCACATGGCATTGAGAAGACAATTAAATAATGCCCGTCAAGGTTCAGCTTGCGCAAAAACACGCGCAGAAGTTTCCGGCGGCGGTAAAAAACCATGGAAACAAAAAGGAACCGGTCGCGCAAGAGCAGGTTCACTTCGTTCTCCGTTGTTCGCCGGCGGCGGTGTTGTTTTTGGCCCGAAACCAAGAGATTATTCCTTTGCAATGCCGCAAAAAGCAAGAAAATTAGCTTTGAAATCAGCATTATCTTCAAGAGAAGAACAGTTAGTTATCGTGAAAGACTTCTCAACAATCGCAGAACCTAAAACAAAATTGATGGCTTCTGCCCTGAAATCATTAAAAGTAAGCGGTAAAGTCCTCATCGTAGCTGATTTCCGCGCAGCAGAAAATAAAAACTTAGAATTGGCTGCAAGAAATATTCCTTCAGTTAAATTGCTACTTCCTACCAACCTTAATGTAAAAGACCTTCTGGAAGCAGACAGTGTTTTAATAACTGAAGCTGCAGTAAATGAAATTACTGAAAGGTTAAGCAAATAAGCTGAATAATAAAGTAAAAGGAAATAAAAAATGAGTAAAGAAAGAACAAATACAGAAAAGTTATACGATGTAATTAAAAAACCTATAATTACTGAAAAAAGTCGTATGGCAATGGCTTTAGGCCAATATACTTTTGAAGTAAGAAAAGACGCAACAAAAGTAGAAATAGCAAAAGCTGTAGAATTAGCTTTTCCTGGAAGAAAAGTTAAAAGCGTAAATACAGTTTATATGCCTTCTCATACAAAGAGAATGGGCTATAAATTCGGAAGAACAGACAGTTCTAAAAAAGCGATCGTAACTATCGAAGGAGACCCGATCGAAATGTTAACAGCTGTATAATATTCAGCTGCGGGGTGTATGGCATATATCCCTTATTGATACAAAGCCAAATTAAAGGAGAAAAGTAAAATGGCAACAAGAAAAATAAATCCGACATCTCCGGGCCAAAGAGGTATGATAAAAAGTGACTATCAGGAAATCACAACATCAACTCCGGAAAAGTCATTGCTAAAAAAATTGAAAAAAACAGCCGGCAGAAATAATACCGGAAGAATAACATGTCGTCATAAAGGCGGCGGTGTAAAAAGAGCATATCGTATAATAGATTTCAAACGCGATAAGTTTGGCGTACCAGGTACAGTAAAAACTGTTGAATACGATCCAAACAGAAATGTAAGAATATCATTAGTATTCTATGCAGATGGTGAAAAAAGATATATCTTGACCCCGGAAGGCTTGAATATTGGCGATACAATAATAAGCGGCCCAGATGCACCGGTTCAAACCGGTAATGCAATCCCTCTTGAATTAATTCCGTTAGGAACAATGGTTCATAATGTAGAACTAACTCCTGGTCGCGGCGGAGTAATGGTAAGAGCAGCCGGTAACGCAGCTCAGGTAATGGCTAAAGAAGGTAACTATGTAACAATAAAACTTCCTTCATCAGAAATGAGAATGGTAAGAAAAGAATGTCTTGCAACAATAGGTGTTCTTGGCAACTCTGAATTTAAAAACTTATCATGGGGTAAAGCCGGAAGAAAACGTTATCTAGGCATAAGACCAACCGTTCGCGGTGTTACGATGAACCCTTGCGATCACCCTCACGGTGGTGGTGAAGGTAAAACCGGTCCTGGCGGACACCCTAAAACACCTTGGGGTAAACCGGCTCTTGGCTATAAAACAAGAAAGTCCGGGAAAGCTTCTGATAAGTTGATCGTAAGAAGAAGAAAAGGAAAATAATCATTTCCTGAAATCCCCGGTAATTTCCCTAACTCGCTGAAATTCATTTAGCGAAACTTAAGACAAAATAAACCAAAAGGAGAAAATATTAATGGCACGTTCATTAAAAAAAGGTCCATATGTAGAAGAATCTCTACAGAAAAAAATAGCAAAAATGAATGCTAGCTCAGAAAAAAAAGTTGTAAAAACCTGGTCAAGAGCATCAATGATAGTACCAGATATGCTGGGACATACAATTGCTGTTCATAATGGAAAAACCCACGTACCGGTTTATGTAACAGAGCAGATGATTGGACATAAATTAGGTGAGTTCGCACCAACAAGAATGTTTAAAGGACACGCAGGCTCAGCAAAGACTGCAAAAGTAAAATAGTCGGAGGCGTAAGCCGTACGAATATTTTATTCCGAAAGCATAGGATCTCATAAGAGATAAAAATACAAATATAAGGAATAAAAAAATGGAAGCAAAAGCAAGACAAACAGATATAAAAATGACAGCAAGAAAATTGCGCCGCGTTATAAATGAAGTTCGCGGTAAAAAAGTTCTTGAAGCTCAAGATATGTTACGTTTTATGCCTTATTTTGCGGCAAGAGTTGTTGAAAAGAACTTGAAAGCAGCTGTTGCAAACGCTCAGGAAAAATTTGGTGTATCTGCAGAATCTTTGAAAATATCAGAGATATATGCTGATGAAAGCCAAACATTAAGACGCGGCAAGCCAAGAGCTCAAGGCCGGATTTATAAAAGACTAAAACGTACATCACATCTTACAGTGAAAGTAAGTGATTAGTTTTTGGCAAAGTACTTATGCCAGAATTGGTAAAAAGTTAACGCGCTTAATCAGATTAATAATCAGGCGCAAAAGCCAAAGTCTAAAGGTCGATAAAACTGAAAGTTAGTTAAAAATAAAGGTATAAAATATGGGACAAAAAACACATCCAAACGGATTCAGAGTAGGTATAATTAAACCTTGGAAAAGCACTTGGTATGCAAAGTTCAAGGAATACCGTACATTT
>CALUYR010000222.1 GCA_944325045.1 Candidatus Gastranaerophilales bacterium | reverse complement strand
GTTTATGATAATCAGAACTTCTTAACAAATAAGTATAAAGGCAGATCAGCAGGAATTATTTCTGATGAGCAGTGGGCTGATTTAGATGCGCAAATTGCTAAATACGGAATTAGAAATGCCACTACAACTTGTATTGCACCTACCGGTACAATATCAATGATAGCAGGAGCTTCCGGCGGTGTTGAACCTTTGTTTGGTCTTGTATTTTCAAGATTGATCATGGACGGAACTGAAATGCTTGAAATTAACCCGATCTTTAAAGATTATATGATTAAAAACGGGTTCTATAGCGAAGAGTTAATGCAGAAGATCGCAAAAGACGGTTCTATTGCGCACGTTGACGGTATTCCTGAAAAGGTGAAACATATATTTGTAACTGCTCATGATGTTTCTCCTTACTGGCATGTCAAAATGCAGGCTGCATTCCAGCTGCATACGGATAATGCTGTTTCTAAAACAGTTAACTTTGAAGAAAATGCCACAAGAAAAGATATTGAAGAAGCTTATCTGCTGGCTTACGAGAATAATCTTAAAGGCATAACTGTTTACAGAAACAATTCACGTCAATTCCAGCCGATGAATTTGGATGACAAGAAAAAAGAAGAAAAAGTTGAAGAACAGCCTGAAGTTTCGAAAGAGGAAGAATATAATCCTTCCGGCGAGATTAAAACTGTTACCTGCCCTGAATGCGGAAACACTATTGAAATGGCAGAAGGATGTTTTATTTGCTTAAACTGCGGATATTCAGGTTGTTCATAATTCGTCTTTTTGACGGAATTGATGAGGAGAGAGGGTTTAAAACCGCGGTCTGATCAGACCGCGGTTTTTTAATTTGTTTATGGTATTGACTGATAGCCGCTATCAGGTATTAAAATTAATATAGAATAAGAAGGAGGTTAATCATGCAATACGATTTTATTTTTCACAACCCGACTAAGATTTATTTCGGGAAAAATGCTTTGGAGAATCTTAAAGACGAATTGAAAAATTACGGAAATACCATAATGCTTGCCTATGGCAAAGGGTCAATTAAAAAGATAGGATTATATGATGAATTGATAAAAATTCTTAACGAGGCAGGCAAGAAGGTTGTAGAGTTTTCGGGAATTATGCCTAACCCGACGGCTGCGAAGGTTAAGGAAGGAATTAAGCTTGTACGGGAAAATCATGTTGATTTTATTCTGGCAGTAGGCGGCGGCTCAACAATGGATTGCGTCAAGGCTGTTTCTATGGGGGCTGCAAACGACGTTGAGTTTTGGGAACATTTCTATATGAACTACAATATTCCGGAAAAAAAGGTTCCGTTCGGAACAATAGTTACCATGGTCGGTACCGGCTCGGAGATGGACGGAGGGTCTGTTATTACTAATGAAGATGTAAAAATTAAAACCGGTGTTGTTTACCAAAACATGCTGCCTGATTTTTCTATTCTAAATCCTGAATATACGTTTTCTCTATCAAAGTTTCAGATGGTAAGCGGGATTTGTGATATGATGAGCCACATTATGGAGCAGTATTTTTCCGAAACCGATGAGGATAATGTTTCTGATGATTTGTCGGAAGCTTTGATGAAAAGTATTATTAAGAACGCATATATTGCAGTTGAAAATCCTAAGGATTACAATGCAAGAAGCAATATTATGTGGGCGGCTGCGCTTGCTTTAAACACTCTTTTATCGTGTTCTAAGAAAGGTGACTGGGAAGTTCATAATATTGAACACCAAATAAGTGCTTATTATGATGTAACACATGGTATGGGGCTTGCTGCAATTTCTCCGAGTTATTACAGACACATAATGGATTACGGATTATCTAAATTCAGAAAATTTGCGCTCAACGTATTTAACGTAAATCCTGATAACAAAACTGATAAAGAAATTGCACTTGAAGGTATTGATAAACTTGAAGAATTTTTCAAAAATATCGGCGCAACAACCAAGCTTAGCGAACTCGGTGTAACTAATGCGGATGAACTTGATGAAATTGCTGAAACCTGTTTTGTATCAGAAAGTGCATATAAAGTTATGACGAAGGATGATATTAAAACAATCCTTAGAAACGCTCTTTAACTTGCCGCAAATATTGTCAAGTAAAAAACTTTGAGCCGGTTAATGTACCGGCTCATTTTTTCTAAGCAGAAGTGCTTAATACTTCATTTAATTTTTCGCTGACGGGTTCCGGCACAATGCCAAGAAAATAATTTTCTATATCTTCCCAAATTTTCTCGCTGGAAAAATTATGCTGATAGAGGTATGTAAGCATTGCAACTGAAATTTTATGGCGTGCACCGACTTTATCCAGTAATTTATTGTTATAAAATTGCGGTTTATTTATAACTTCTTCCATTGTTTTGGTTTGGTTGACATAAATGTAGATTTGGCTGTTTAACCCGCCGCTTGCTTCAAAGTGAAGGTAATTTATCGCTTCCAGCAGCCCCAAGGCTGTTATAATTTCATTGGTTGTTTTCGAGGATTTGTTGTTTACAATGTATAATATCCCGTTTTCGGAATTTTCTTTTATAAACCTTTTGTTTTCCTGAATCCAGGTTATAAAATCTTCAATTGGTCTGTTAAATTTGTATATATAGCCGCCGGTTTTTAGAGGACGGGTATTGATAATTTCCGCATTCATAGATTTGTTGTAATTTCGTACGTAATTTTTAATGGTTGCGATAAGTATATTGGCAATGCCGTTTGCGCGGAATGCGGAAATTTTTGACGCAGTGCTGATTGCGTCAGAGATGTTTTTTTCCGGATCTTTTTTCCCTTCATTTTCAACGCGGAGAAAAATATCTTTGTTTGCGGAATTCTTCAGAATTTGATTAATTGCGTTTTGTATTTTGTAACTTTTTTCGTTGTCGTTGTAATTTACGCTAATACGTGTTGCGGGGAGTAGTTTGGATAGATTATCATCCTTCAGATCTGGCGAGGATGTATAAATCAGGTATTTAAATTTCGGGAAGGATATTGTTTTATTGTATTCTTTTTCTTCCTTTTT
>CALUYR010000221.1 GCA_944325045.1 Candidatus Gastranaerophilales bacterium | reverse complement strand
AATTGTCAAAAAAAACTTAAACCTGCTTAAACTTTCCGGAATAAGAGAGGATAATTCAAACGAATTTTATAAAAAACTTCTCTGTGAAAGCCGCCCGTACCGCTGCTGCGCAACGTACCCGGACGGACACGGAAATCAGGCGTTGATTTTTTCAAGAACAAATCATGATAAAAAAGTTCAGTTTGTTGCAATAGTTATGAATGATTACACCGGAATAAGAGATTGCTTTGGCTTTAATCAGATTTCAGAATTTGAATGCGACAAAATTATCGAAAGGTTTTACAAAGATGAAAAAAATATTCCGGTAACACCAAAAACATTAAAAACACTTCTTCTTTACGGAGAAAACGTCTCAAAAACCAAAACATCAAACTGGCTTTTGCCATACGAGTATGTATGTTGGAAAAATCTTCTTGCGGATATAGACTTTGATGAACCTGATTTAGAAAAATTTTTAAAAGAAAAGCTTTCCGTCAGAGAATTAAATACCACAGATACAGAAAAAATTCTCAACGAAGATTTTATGGATCACTGGTTCCTGGACAGCAAATACGGCAGCGAGTTCGAAGCTTTTCTTGAAATAGCCGATTCAGAGGTATTTACGCCTGGCTTTGACTTTGACAAGCTGATTGATGAATACGTCAACAATGTTTTTTACAACGACGAATACGAAACCTGGCGTAAAAGACTGCTTGTTTGCGCATATATGAAACTTGACGACAACAAAAAAGAAATTGCTGAAATTTTGTACAGCCTTTATTACAATAAGAAGTATTACCTTGAATTTTTGAAAAATATTTTGCGCCGCAGCATATATGAATATTACTTTTCGTTAAAATTTAATACGGAAGATAACCAAAATAAATTTACTTTAAAACAACTTGATGATATTATTTCATCTATAGAGAATAAGTGGGTAAAGAATGTATAAAATAATGGCACTGGACATCGGAACAAAACGCATCGGAATCGCATTAAGCGATTTTCTTCACGTACTTGCCAGCGGACATTCTTATATTCCACGGAAGCCGGAAGAAGAAGCATTAGAAAAAATCGCCAATATAGCAAAAGAAAATCGTGTTGAAAAAATTGTTGTCGGTGTGCCGGTTAACATGGACGGAACACAAGGATTTCAGGCACGGGACTGCATTGAATTTTCTAAAAAAATTACCGGTTTTGAAGTTGTTTATGCAGATGAACGACTGAGCTCTGAAACTGCTGAAGAAAATCTGCGTTCAAAAAAAATAGATTTCCGTAAGGAAAAAGGATTAGTAGATATGGAAAGTGCCTGCGTAATTCTTGAACAATACCTGGCAGAAGTCCAAAATAAAAAATGATTAATACAATTTAAATAAAAACAGAAAGAGGTAAGAAATGGAATACGATGACAACCAGTTGATTGAAACCGTTGATCAGGACGGAAATGTAATTACATTTGTACTTTACGATATTGTTGAAGTTGACGGACAGGAATATGCGCTTCTGCTTCCTTCAGAGGATGCCGACGACGAAAGCGATGAAGGTGAACTTGTTATAATGCGCCTATCAAAAGACGGTGAAGATTACATTTTCGAAACAATCGACGATGATGATGAGTTCAATAAAGTTGCAGCTTACATTGAAAGCTTAGACGATGAAGAAGATGATGATGAGGACGAATAATTGTTTGAACGGTTTACGGAAAAAGCAGTAAATGTTGTGAGCAAAGCTCAGGAAATTGCAAGAGAAATGAATTCGGAGAATATTATGTCCGAACATCTGCTTCTTGCACTTGCAGCAGAAGCAAAAGGCGTTTCATTAAAAATTTTCAAAATGTATAACATTACATACGAAAAACTTTACAATGAAATGCAGAATGTGATGGAAATTAAACCGGCCAAAAATCAGAATGATACACCGAACTTTTCCCACCACGTGAAAATTCTGCTGAAAGATACTCTTGACCTTGCCGTAAAATCAGGGAACCCTACGATTTTATATGAACATCTTTTTCTGTCAGTAATTAACGACAAACACTCAAACAATGTACGCGTACTGGAAAAACTCGGTTTTGACGTGCCAACAGCGCGCTCGCTGCTGCAAAAACTTGTTCAGAAAAAAACTAAAAAGCAATATCACCCGGAATTTGAAGATCCTTCCAACTCCAAAACCGATAAAAGTGAAGAAACAGATTCCCTTCTTTTTGACAGTGAAATCTCCAAAAATGTTTTTGAACGGGCATTTGCGAAATTGTCAGCATCAAATTATGAAATTCTCGGGACAGAACAGATAATCGCCTCAATATTGGAAGATGCAAATTCCCCGTTAACAGAAATTCTGGCAGAAAACGGATTAACGGCAGAGGAATTTAACAACAAACTGGCCAATATAAGTTCAAGGAAATCCGAATATGAAGGGAGACAGATAATCTTCACTCCAAACGCCTTTGTAATGATGAACCTTGCTCTGCAAACAGCCAAAGAACTCGGATCATCAGTTGTTCTTCCTGAGCATATAATCCTCGGGATATTAAAATCCAAAAAAGGAATAGCATACGATATACTAAAAGAATTAAAAATTAATGACCGTGAACTTGCGCACAGTATTATTAAACCTATCGAAAAACAGATGCCGGAAACACTCACAATTCTAAGGCTTGCAAAAGAAGAAGCCCGCAGACTCGGCCGTAACGTTGTGGGTACGGAAATGTTTTTATTAGGAATAATCGGAGAAGGAACCGGCGTTGGCGGACGGGTGCTTACAGAGCTTGAAATAACAATCCGCGACGCTCGAAAAATTGTGGAAGAGTTAATTGGGTTTGGCAATGAGTATTATGACAAAGAAGTAGTATTTACGGAAAGGGCTAAACGAGTTCTGGAAAAAGCCTGGGAGCTTGCTAAAAAAGAAAAGAAATCCAGAATAGAATCAGGACACATGCTCCTTGCAATAACAACCGAACCAACCTCAATTGCAATGCAGGCGCTTGAACAGCTTGGAGTTGATGCTGTTGAAATTAAAGAAGGTATAAAAAAGTTTTCTGA
>CALUYR010000220.1 GCA_944325045.1 Candidatus Gastranaerophilales bacterium | reverse complement strand
TTTTGACCCCTCTATTGCATCCTCTGCTTCGGCAACGACAGTCATATCTTCATTTGCGTTAAGTGCACACCTTAATCCTACACGGGTAAGTTTGAAATCTTCTATAATTGCAATAGTGATAACCTTCTTTTCGGTTGCAGTGTCTGATGTTTTTAACATAGTAATCCTCCTGTTTAATTAGTAACACGTATATTAAATATAAAGGGAAGTGTCGAGTCTATTACCCGATTGGCTACTTTTAAAATATATCAACTATTTGAATGATATTAACAAAAGATAATTTTAATAAAAACTTAATTTTTAAATTGTTTTTTTTGAGGTATTATATTGTTAAAGAGAAAAATTAGAGGCGATTTTTATGAAATACTCAAAATATTCAACCATAATAATAGGAAGCGGAATTGCAGGCTTGTACGCAGCTTTGAAAATCGAACAGCAGGCCAAACTTCCTGACGGAATATTGCTGATTACAAAATCAAAATTAGGTGAAAGTAACTCAAGATACGCCCAGGGCGGTATGGTGGGGGTTCTTAAGGAAAATAAAAATGATTCAACCTCATCACATATAAGCGATACAATTAAAGCCGGTGCAGGCTTAAGTGAGTTTAATACAGTAAAATTTATTTCAGAAAATTCCGATAAGGTAATAAAAGATCTTTTGAAATTCGGTGTTGAGTTTGACAGAGACGAAAACGGCGAATTGACATTTACTCTCGAAGCCGCCCACAGTGTAAACAGAGTTCTTCACTCAGGTGGCGATGCTACCGGGAAAATGATTGAAAAAGCTTTATGCCAAAAAGTTTCTGAAAATCATAATATTGACATATACGAGCAAACTGTTGCTGTTGAACTTTTGGTTAATGCAAAGGATGAATGTAAAGGTGTGCTTGTATTTAATGACTTAACCAAAGAATATGAAACACTTTATTCTCCGGTTGTAATTCTTGCAACCGGCGGGATCGGACAGTTATATAAATATACAACAAATCCTTCAGGTGCAACCGGTGACGGTTTAGCCTTAGCATATAATGCCGGTGCGGTTATGCAGGATATGGAATTTGTTCAGTTCCATCCGACTGCTCTTGCTATTGACGGGGAAGAAAACAGATTCCTTATTTCTGAAGCTGTCAGAGGAGAAGGCGCAAAACTTGTTGATGCTGACGGTGTTGAGTTTATGCAAAAATACGATGACAGATTGGAATTAGCTCCGAGAGATATTGTTACGCGTGCTAATTTTAACGAAATGATGATAAATCACACAGATAATGTTTATTTAAATGCAACTTGTATTAATACGCAAAAACTTCAGGAACGTTTCCCTAATATTTACCATAAATGTTTTGAAAACGGTATTGATATGGCTCATGATTTTATCCCGGTTGCGCCGGCAGCCCATTATTTCATGGGTGGGGTTAAAACTAATATCGAGGGCCAATCCTCTATAAAAGGCCTTTATGCAATAGGTGAAGTTTCCTCAACCGGGCTTCACGGCGGGAACAGACTTGCCAGCAATTCGCTTTTGGAGTGCGTGGTTTGTGCTTATGAGGTCGCTGACTTCCTCAAAAACCAACCGCTTAATGCGCCTAAACAAATTGATGAAGATATTAAGTCAATTATTGACAGGTACACAGAAGATATTGAATCCGATGAGTATGATGTGAAATATCTTCGCGAAAAGCTTCAAGACATTATGTGGACTTATGTCGGAATTTTGCGAGATGAAAAATCGCTGATTACCGGCTTAGAAAAAATAGACGAACTTTCCGCAATTTTCCCTCGAACATCCAAATGCTTGTCTAAGGCTGAATACGAGTTTAGAAACATGCTTACTGTCGCACGGCTGGTTGCAAACTGTGCGCTGAGACGTAAAGAATCCCGCGGCGCTCATTACCGAATTGATTTTCCTAATACAGAGGAGCATACTACTCACAGTTGTCTGAACAAAAAAGAAGGAGATCTTTGTTTTGTTAAATAGTTTCTATATTGAAGATCACATAAAAGCTGCGCTAAAAGAAGATATCGGTTTTGGTGATATTACAACAGAAAACCTTACTGACGATGACGTTGCTCTTTGTGCGTACCTTAATACAAGATCTGACGGAGTTCTTTGCGGTGCTGAAGTTTTTACTACTGTTTTTAAACTTCTGTCTCCGAAAATTGATGTCCACTTTTATTTTAAAGACGGTGCAATCATTAAAAAAGGAGATAAACTCGCGGATATTAAAGGTTCTGCTAAATATATTCTTATGGGTGAACGCGTTGCTCTTAATTACATTCAACGAATGAGCGGCATCGCTACTGAAACCCGTAAATATCAATCGGCTATCGGGGATTTACCGGCTAAAGTTGTTGATACAAGAAAAACAACTCCTAATTTCAGAATGTTTGAAAAATATGCCGTTAAAACCGGCGGCGGTGCGCTCCATCGGTTTAACCTTTCTGATTGTGCTATGATTAAAGATAATCATATTAAATTCGCAGGCTCGATTACAAACGCTGTTCAAAAACTTCGTAAGAATATTTCCCACGTGCATAAAATTGAAGTTGAGTGCGATAATTTAGACCAGGTTAAAGAAGCTGTTAATGCCGGTGCTGATATAATTATGCTGGATAACATGCCTTGCAGCATTATGAAAGAAGCTTGTAAAATTATTAATAAATCAGCTATCGTTGAAGCCAGCGGCAATGTTACACTCGAATCTGTAAGATCTATTGCAGAATGCGGTGTTGATATTATTTCTACAAGTGCAATAGTTGCCAAAGCACCGACTCTTGACTTAGGGCTTGATATGTAATTCCGCTTTCATCCGTAAAGCTTTGGCACTGCCTAATGGAGGCAATGTCTATAGATTCATATCTGTAATTAAAGTTGTATAATTCCTATGATTTTATTTTTGTAATATTCCTTAATATGTCCGGAAAGTCTTTCTGTTATTCTCTTTCGGGCTTTATTTTCCGACCAAAATGTAACGAAATATTAAGCTAAAAGAGTGAGAAATTAAAGAAAGAAGAAGACCGCACCGATA
>CALUYR010000219.1 GCA_944325045.1 Candidatus Gastranaerophilales bacterium | reverse complement strand
CGACAACAACTGTACCGATTGTCTCAGAAGTTTGTCTGTTTCCTTTAAGTTTATATTCTTCATAAGGAATTTCTTTAGTAACCTCTTTTTCTTTGACTGTGGTTACAGTAACTTTTTGTTTAGTTTTGGCTTCAACCGGAGTTTTTTCTACCGGAGCTTCTGTTTTTTGTTCGTAACCGGTATTGGTTCTTGTTGTTGCACGGGAGTTATCTGTATTGACATAATCATCATGTTCTTTTTTCTTGAAGAGATATTTTAATCCTCTTCCGATACCTCCAATTGCAGCTCCGATCCCGGCACCTTTAGCTATATTCCCAAGATCAAATGAATCTTTTACTGAGCCGTTATAATCAGCAGGAACTTCATCTTTGTATGGAACATCGACATTTTGCTGATAAGGGATATCTACCGGAATTTCGTAATCTTGTGACCATTCTACCGGAACTTCTGTAACCTGATGGCCGACTGTTATATATTGTCCGGTTTTAGGGTCATATCTTTGGACAATAGATTCGTGTATAGATGTTTCTGTACCTGTCATAGTACCGCTTACAACAGTACTTGCAACTCCGTTAATTGTGGTACTTGCAATCCCTTCTGCAATAGCCTTTGCTGTTCCGCTATAGTTTAACTTTTGAGCTGCATTCAGAAGTTCTCCGCCTAATGCTGCTAACGCACCGCCGCCGGCTCCTATAAGGGCATCTTTACCTATATTTTTTGCACGCATTGCAAGTGTTCTGTCTTTATCAACCTGTAGACCGGCTGCTTCAAACATTTCTCTTACATCTTTACGTTCACCTCTGGTTGCAACTCCGCTGTCTTTTTTAGCGTGGTCATTTGCAAAATCAGCCCATTCTGAGGTTGAGGCGAAATAATCTGCATCGTTTGTGCCGCCTCCTGCATTGAAGGTTTTATTACCCTTATTTGCAAGTTTAATCATTACATCTTTATAGTTTTTGCTGTTGAGTTTATACCATTGTCCGTCTACTTCAAAGTCACCGTCTTCTTTGCCATTTGCTTTGTCACAGACAGAAGCTCTAAATTCAGCATCCTTCTCAAGAAGCTTTTGAGCATATTTATTAAGGTATGTATTATTTTTACCTGGTTCGTCTGCTTCGGCAGCATCAGCTTGTTTTTTACTATAGTGAACTTCTGTATTTTCAAAGTTTTGTTTATATGTTTCAAATTCAACCTGGGCTCGTGCTTGATCAGCTACCATGCCTTTTTGGATATCTTTAAGCATCTTGCCTTTATTTTCGTCAAGCTTAGCAATTTTTTGTTTTATTTCCTCCACTTCTTCAGGTGTTCCGTTTTTGCTTTTTATTAGAAGTTCCTGTGAAAGTTTTTGAATTTCATCGTCATGGGTAATTGATTCTGTCATTTGGGCTTTAGCAAGTTTAGTTCTCTGCTCAGCACTAAGTTCTCCGGTCGGATTTGCCGCTCCGCCGGCTTTTTGTTCGGAGGCAATTTGTTCTTCAATTGCCTGCATTTTTGCAAGGGCATCAAGTTTCTTATATGCTTCTGATTTTTCTAACTCGCTGGCATTTTTTAAATCCCATAAATGTTCGTTTTCTCCGAATTGTTCTTCTTTAGGGAATTTTTTGTTAAAATCTTCTTTCCAGCTTTTTAGTTTATTTATTTCTTCTTGTGTTAATTCATTTTCAGGCTTACTCATCAGAGTCTTCATTTCTTCTCTGATTTGATTTGCTCTTGTATTTACACTATTTTTTTCGTCCTGAGTCATTGCTAATTGATAATAAGTATTATTATTTGTTATACTTGAATTATCTTTAATTTTTTCCGCAAGTGCGTCTACTTCAGGTTTTAATGATGAATTAAGTGCTTCATTAATAAGAAGAGATTCTTTTGCCTTAGTTTTTTCATAAGGTGTCAAATCTGTTCTATCATCAATTTTTGCTAATTGATTCTCCATTTGTTTTTGGAAAACCTGTTTTACTGTTTCAAATCTTGCTTCCTGATTTTCTTTAATAGGTTTGCCGTCGTCATCAACCAAAACATCCTTGCTAAGTGTTGTAGTAAATTCTACTCCGCCTTCTTGCTTGGTGGAGTTTCTGTTTCCGAATTTACTTGGGCCGACGCCGTCAGGAAAATATTTTTTATCATTAAAATACTCTCTGATAACTTCTCTCTGTTTGGTTTCATCGTTGTTTGCAGCATAATATTTTCCTGATATTCAGGCGGCAATTTTTTGATATTTTCGTTGTTTGCGCGGAATTGATCCACCGCTGTATTTACCTGCTCAACGGTTCCTCCTCCGGTTGTTTCAGACTTTTGTTGAGGTTTTTCGTTTGCCTGTGTAAAAATACCTTGCAGAATAGCTTGTCTTTCTGCTTCTGTTTTGGCTTCCTTAAGCTTCTTCTGCAATTCTTCAAGTTGATCTTGTGAGATTACATAAGTTTTTCCATTGTTTTGAATTTCTTGTACTCCCATAGTACGTCCTTTCTTGCAATCCCGTTAAGAATTGCATTGTTTCTTAATACTTCCTCTGTTATATATATAAAAACATTCTGTCGGTAATAATTGCACAGATCTTTAATGCTCTCAAAATGCCGGTCGTCAAAATCCCCTGTTCATAAGTGTTTTTGGAGTTTAATTTGACTTAATAAAACTTAATATAAATATGTTTTTATTATATACTTGCAATATAATTTATGTCTTAATAGTAAATAATATGAATTTTGAAAAAGAAGAGTAGAGGAAGGTGTCACCGGTAGATCACAAAACGCTTCTCATAAGAAAAGCAATGAATTAACCTGAAAATTTTACCCTTGCTAAAAATAAAAAATGTGTTATACTGAAAGAAAAAGGAGGGTAAAACCATGGAAAAGCCAAGTATAGCACGGAATACGGGGGGGGGGGGTAGCGAACCTCAAGGGAGACAAGGATCTTGGGCTGATGTTCTGTTTTTGAACAAGTATGCCCAACCTACTTATCTCGAAAACAATTTAACATGTCATCCTGAACTTACTTTTTCTTTAGCACAAAGAAAAAGTATGCAAAAAGAAAGCGAGACTGGGTGGTTG
>CALUYR010000218.1 GCA_944325045.1 Candidatus Gastranaerophilales bacterium | reverse complement strand
TATATAAAGGTTATGAGATCAGCGACCGTCGTTCGAAGCGTAAAGCTTAGATAGGTCTTTTTATTTTTTTCTGATCTAAATTAAATTACCGTAAACTTCAGAGAATTTACCGGTAAGTATTTTTTTGCTGCTTAACAGCTTTTTTATATGTAGTACAGCGAATAGATAAAGGAGAAAACATGGATATTGATATTTCAACAGCAGACGAGTATTTTAAAACACGAATTGGGGCAGAGAACTGGTTTGAACTTGATGATAATCAGAAAACGTCGGCTTTAACCACAGCCTTGAACAAGATCAGTAAACTTTCTTTTATTGGCATAAAGGTTCTGCCGGATCAGGAAACTATTTTCCCGCGAATTTTTCATGGGAAAAAGATTAGTATGCCTGCTGATGTAATGTACGGAATTTTCGAAGAGGCCTATTTTCTTGTAACAAATTCTGATAAGTCAAGCGCTGAAATTCCTGACGGAGTTCAGTCCATTTCTCTTGGCGGAGCTTCTGTATCGTTCAAGGATACAGGCAGTGTAAGTATTTGCAAAAGTTCGATGCAGTTTCTTACAGGCTGGTTAAAAACCGGGTTTAGCATAGAAAATAACTATTTCAGAGAGGTGTATTAATTATGATAGATTTTTTCATGACCAAAAGTTACGGTGTTTACGTAAAATCAGTAAAGCCGCAGGGCGCCGGAGAAACGACAAGCTTTGAAAAGCGTGCAACTGTAAAGGCTTATATAGAACCGTTCAGCGGAGAAACTCTTCAGGGCAGTCCTGAAGGTGATCGAGCTGATATTTCTCTTGCCATGTATAGTCGTCAACAGATTTACAACGGGGAGAAAGTTTATATACCTGAAGTCCCTTATAAGTCATTAGCTTCAAATAAGGGATGGTTTGAGATAAGGCAGGTAGAATTTTATGATATGCCTTATATGAGTTACTTCAAAGGATATTTGGTGAAAGCAGATGAAAACATACGAATTTAAAAACATATTATTTGAATATTTTTACAACGGCATTGTCAGGGAATATCCTGAACTTAAAGAAAAAGTTTATAGAGAACGTTTAAGATCCGAGGTTCCTGAGTACCCTTATGTAGTTTTGAGACCAGGTGAGCGGGTAAAGATTAACAAACGTTTTGAAACATACCAAAAAGATGACGTAAATTATATCAGAGCTCAATTCCGTCATCCGGTTACGTTTACTGTTTATGATCTGGAAGAGTCGGCTTTAGATGCCGAAAAGTTTTCAGATAATGTTATTGACAGCATAGAAACCTTTTTTACGGAAAACAATATTACACATGCCGAACTTTTACAAAAGGGGATAGTTATTAATGAACTTCTTAGTTCCGGGGTAACAGATAAAAGCTCATTTTGTAAGACTTCACAAGAGTTTTGCAAGGAAATTTCCATAGTATTTGAATACGATGATATCCGTACGGTAAAATCTGATAAAGGTCTTATGCTTGATATGAATATCAATCCGGCCGGATGAATTTTCGGATAAGCAAATTATAGCAGTGCGCCGTATTTTCATCGGTGATTTATTAATGCGGCTATTCTGACAGCTTATTAAAAGTTTAATAAAAGGAGAATATAAACTATGTTAACAACATTCGACATTAACGACAATTTCAGGAGATTTAAGTGGGACAGTGAGGACACTAACCGTCTTAGCTCATACGTGAGATACAGAGAACTGTACAGAAGTGAATTTTCACGTCCTTTCAGAAGCGTTTTAAATAAACTTTTAAGGCGTTATCCGCTCCAGGACACAACAGCGCAAACTTTGATAGAAGTCAATTTGTTTAAAGCGTTAACCGATTTTTATAAATTTCTTATCACAAACGAAGATTTTACGGTTAGAACAGGCGGCGAAGGTGACGTGGTTTGGAGGGAAATAGCCAAGGATAATAATTTTATATCTGTGTTAAAAGAAGTTTGTATAGATAATTCCCGTTTTGGTGATGCACTTTTTAAAGTCGCTTTTGTAAATGACAAGGTTAAAATATTTTCTGTTTGCCCGGACTGTTGGTTCCCGGTATTTGATAAAGGAAATTTAAATGAACTTCTGGGACATATTCTGATTTTTGATATCATAAAAAACGGCAGGCATTTTAAGCATATTGAAAAAATTCACAAAGGATATATTGAGAACGAAGTTTGGGAAATGGGTAAAGAGTGCCTGACATCAAGGGTAGAAAATTTAGAACCGTTTGGACTTTTACCGGTTGATGATTTCTCTGATAAGTGGAATGATTTTGTTTTATTTCATGTTAAAAATACAACTGAAAGTGACACATTTTACGGTGAGAGCGATTACAAATCTTGTGAGAGCATAGTTGAAGAAATAATGCTTACAGTGTCACAAAATTCGAAAATAATAAACCGTCATGCTAATCCTAAACTTGCCGGCAGTATCGAAAACACTGAACTTAATCCAATAACCGGCGAACGGCATTTCCCTAATTCAGATTTTATTACAATGGGCAAAGATGGTCAAAAACCTGAATATATTACAGCTGATTTGCAATCTGAAGCCATAAGAAGCCATATTGATACACTTATGCAATTCTTTTATATCTTGACCAAAACACCTCCTCAGGCTTATGGTATAGATGTTTCCGGTAATATGTCAGGGGAAAGCCTTAAGACAATTTTATCCGGTGCTATTGCAAAAGTTAAAGATATTCGGGCTGTTTCACTGACAAATGCCGTAGTAAAAACAGTTGAATGTGCACTGGCGTTTTCCGGTATTACCAACTATAATGTTCAAATTGAGTGGGGCGGTGCAGTGTGTAAATTGACGGAACATGATAATAAACAGGTAAATTCCATAATAGCCGGCGAGCAGGTGTAAGTTTTTCACCTTTTGGCAAGGCGGGCTGAAAGCCCGCCGCAGCTTTTTATATCCAAAAGTATGAATATTTTGATTTTGTTTATGCTATATTAAAATGTGTGTAGAAGTCAATTTTTAGTGTAGCTGATTAAAGGAGTAATAAATGATAGCAAAAATAAGAATATTAATACTTAGCATAATAATCATGACAATTCTAAGTCCAACG
>CALUYR010000217.1 GCA_944325045.1 Candidatus Gastranaerophilales bacterium | reverse complement strand
TTAGTGTTAATTAACTTAATTATTTAATTTAAACTTGTTGTAAAATGGCAAAACATGATGAAAACAAAGATTTGAGAAGTATTGCAAAAATTGCAAGAGTTGATTATTTTAACAAAACTATTAATTCGGCCGTCCTTGAGATAACAAGAGTTTTCCAGTCTAACCCCGAAAAAGTCTTTATTATAAAGTCCGGGTTCTATAGTAAAGCACATATTTTCCTCTAAAGGGACTTTGGCAGCTTCATTACAACTTAGATTTGGCGGATACTCATGAACACTTATTCCTATACCATGCCCGAGTCCGTGGTTAAAAACAAAGCCGTCTACAGGATTTACCGCAAAAAGCTCCCGTACTTTTGCATCAATATCAAAACCGCTTATTCCTGGTGTAATTTTTGTATTAAACGCATTTAAAAAAGCTTTTAACACGGTTGTATAAACCTTTTTCTGTAAATCTGACGGGGTACCTTTAACAAACACTCTTGTAATATCCGTTGCAAGCCCGCCTTCATAGTAAGCTCCGCAATCTATCAAAACAAGACTTCCATCTTTTAATATTTCATCTTTAGAAGATTTTGAATAATGTGCTGAGGCAGAGTTTTTATCTTTTGCAACTATAGACCTGAAACTTAAGCCTTTTGCCCCATAGCGGATAAATTCCGCTTCAAGCTGCCGGTCAATATCATATTCTGAAATACTATCATTATTTTCAATAAAATCACGAACAGCGCTTACAGCCATGTCGGTTTTTCGGAATGCGTCGATATAATGGTTAATTTCTTCATTGGTTTTTACCGATTTCATCCACTGAACCGGATTTTTAGCAAAAACTTCTGCTTTATCTTTAACAAGCAAAAAATCTCGGCCGTTAATTGAGGCTTTATCAAGATAAACTTTACCTTTAATATTTAATAGTTTTTCACGATACTTTTCAAAATCGTCCCTGCCGAAAAGCATTGAATTTTTTCGTGTGATAATGGCTCTTCTGCACACCTTGGACGAATACGGAACTGAAAAATCTCTGATGTTAAAAAGATAAGATACATCTTCCTGATTTGTAACAAGAATTGCATCTTCATCGTTAATCTTTTCTGTAATTTTTGCAATTTTGTATTCGGAAGCCGATCCGCACAAAGAAACATCAATATTTTCAATTTTCTCCGGTTTAGGCAGCAGCTTTTTCCCCAATGGATCGGAATTAAGCAGAGAAACTTTATAGTATTTTTCAAACGATTCTATACGAGATTGAGAGTTTTTCGAGGCAACAACGCCTAAAAGTGAATGATCAGGAAGGATTTCGCGAAGTTTTTTTAAAAAAGTTTCCCCGGCTTGAAGTTTAACAACGGTTACAACATTATGGTCAACCTCGCAATCCGCCTGAATATGGTACCGTCCGTCAACAAAAAGATAAACATTATTTTTCGTCACAACAGCATCGCCGGTTGAGCCTGAAAAACCTGTTAACAGATATCTTGAATTTTCCTCAAGAGAGTTATACTCCACCAAAAACTCATTGGTGGAGTTAACAAGCATTGCATCAAGATTGTTCTGCTCTATGTAATTTCTAAGCGTATCAATCATCATTAATCCTGGTTAATTTTTATCTGTTACAAGTATTAAATGCCATCCAAACTGGGTTTGAACCGGCTGGGATAATTCGCCTTTTTCCAATGAAAATGCCGCATCTTCAAACGGTTTTACCATCATTCCTTTCCCGAAAAAGCCCAAATCTCCGCCGGCTTGACCGGAAGGACAAAGAGAAACTTCTCCGGCTGCTTCTGCAAAATCTTTACCGGCTTTAATTTCGTCATACAATTTTTTAGCTTCTTCTTCTGTCTTAACTAAAATATGGCTTGCACGAACTTCATTTGTCATAAATTCACTCCTTAAAATTTTCTACACTCGTATTATACCATAAAGCAAATAAAAATTAGCGGAAATAATAATCATTTCCGCTAAAAAAATATTACATAAAAACATTACTTACACTTATGCTTGCCGCTCCAGCTAAGGCCGTCGCACTTAAGATAATCCATATTTTCGTTAAATATTACCCAGGCGGTACAGGCGTAACCGTTAGACTTATCGCTGCCGTTTCGTAAGCACAAGTTTTCAAATCTGTAGTTAGGACGGGATGTATCAGCTGTACCCATTGGGGTTAAACGATCGTTATAAATCCAAAAATAAAATATATCACGACCAACTGCATTCGGCGGTGATGCCCCGTTTATATCTACGGAAAAATCGCCGCAAGTAAAATTCTTTTTGCAATTAGGATCTTCTATCCATCCGCCTTGTAGGGTTACTCCGTCATTTAAAATAATACGTGGTGCAAGCGTCACAGCTTGTCCGGGAGTTCCTTGCAAAGTATAGTATGAATATTCTTCACACTGATTAGCATTTATATCAGTACAAATTTTTAATGCCTGAAAATAAGGCTTGAATTTACTCCAAAAAAGCAAAGCCTGTTTTTTGGACTGATCTCCTGTCACTTCTTCACCGGTTTCAGGATCCTCTTCAAACTCAGATTTTTCCAACCCCCAGCTCGACAATGGGCCATTATCTTCTAACGCCCGCAAGTATGCCTGATTCATTATGCTATATACTTTCTTTAATTTTGTTACCGTAACCTTTTGCTGATGATTTGCAATAAGCGTCGGCAAGGTCATAGCGGCAACAACGCCGATTATGCCGAGAGTTATTAAAACCTCTGCCAGAGTAAACGCGGCCTTGCGGGTGGCGCGGTTCCCTCTTACATGACGCTGCGCTGTGCGGGACGCAAAGGGTATATTGTTAGTTTTTTCCTTGGTCGGTATAATGTATCGGTGCCAAGATCCTGAAACAAGTTCAGGATGACATAACTGCTCGGCCAACCACTCAGTCTCGCTTTCTTTTTGGGGGACGTAGTCCCCTCTTACTTGACGCTTCGCTGTGTGAAACGCAGAGGGTATATTGTTGATGTTTTCTGGCGATGGTATAATCTTTCGGGGGCTAGATCCTGAAATAAATTCACGATGACATAATAGCCTGACCAGCCAGCCAGTCTTGCTTTCTTTTTGCTTACGTTTTCTTTCTGCTAAAGAAAAAGTAAGTTCAGGATGACATGGGGTTAATGTAGCTTGGAGCTCCAGCATTGACTCATTAGGCGCAA
>CALUYR010000216.1 GCA_944325045.1 Candidatus Gastranaerophilales bacterium | reverse complement strand
CAATATTATGGCAGTCTATTTTTTCTACGGCGAAGAAGATTTTAATATTGAAAAAGAAATCGAAAAATTAAAAGGAAATCTTGACAAGAATTTTCTTGAAATGAGTTATAAAGTCTATGATAACCCGAAATTTGCCGATCTGATTTCAATTTTAAGAACCCAGCCGATGATGTTCGGGAAAATGCTCATTATAATAAAATGCATTGATTATTTTTCAAAAACTTTTGAAGATAAAGAGATAAAAGAGATTACAAAAGCGCTTGAGGATAACAACGAAAACCTTGATATAGTATTTGCGGCACAGCTGCCAAGAGATGAAGGTAAAAAATTAGACAGCAGAAAAAAATTATTTAAACTTCTATCAAAATATAACGCCAAAGAATTTGCGACAATTCCTACCTACAAAACGACAGAACTTGAAGCCTGGATAAAAAAACAAGCCCAGTCCAAAAAATTAAAAATGACCCAGGAAGCACTAACTGCTATTGTCACGCAAATAGGAAACAACTTAAGACAAATTGACAAAGAACTCGATAAACTTCAGCTGGCCGCATATCCGGATAATGTTGTTAACGCCGATATGGTTCGGGAAAACTGTATATCTAACGAAGCTCTCTTTGTATTCTCAGACTACCTTATGGCAGGTGAAAAAGATAAAGCCCTAAGAGAATACAGAAAACTTCTCGATAAAAAATATTGTCTTGAAATAGTCTCAACTCTTCAAACTATGGTACGCAGATGGATTGTTTTAAAAGCAAAATCTTCTGAGCTTTCACCCTTTGAACTTGCAAAAATGACTAACCAGCACGAATATGTGGTTAAGCTTACCCTGCAAAAATTAAGGAAAACAAACCTGAAAGATCTGGTAAAATTAAAAGAAAATATAACAGATGTCGAATACAAAATTAAATCAGGGTTATCGCTGAACCCGGAAGGCGATATTGAAAATGCTTTTTTTAAATAATGAGGAAATATGGAAACAGAAGTCTTAGAAAAAAATTATCCGTTTTTAATGAAATACTTCAAGTCCGGTGTGGAAAACCCGAATAAAAATATTGCCCACTGTATTCTGTTTTACGGAACAGATTTGCAGGCTCAGTATGATCTCGCGCTTGAGATTGCAAGATTGCTAAACTGTTCCGGCGACAAAAGTCCTCAATGCAGCTGCCTGAACTGCAATTGGATTAGAAATAACCAGCACCCGGCTGTTCTTACCATTTCAAAAGTTGATAACAAGCCTTCAAATGACGATTCAAAAACAGTTATTTCAATTGAGCAGGCAAGAATGATTAAAAACGATTTACTGGTAACATCAGAGTATCACAGAGTACTAATCTTCTGCGACAAGGATAAAGACGGGAATATTCAAGGGCTTAATGAAACAAATTTTCAGGAGCCAACGGCTAACGCGCTTTTAAAAACCTTTGAAGAACCGCCTTCAAATACAACCTTCTTTTTCCTTACAAAGGATAAAACAGATATGCTCGCAACAATAATATCCAGGGCTCAATGCTTTTTTGTCCCTTCTATGCAGGAAGAACCGCGTGATTTCTCAATTGTTCAAAAGGTTATGGACGGGTATTTGGAGCTTGAACGAAATCAGGTTTTGGACTTATACGAAAAAATGTATGAATTAACAAAAGAAGCTGATAATACAGAAATCCTTAATCAAATTCAAAATTATATGGCAGCACTGCTCAAAAATTCTCTTGACAATCCGCTTCTTAAGATAAAGCTTATAAAAGATATAAATTCCGTGGAACACGCAAAAGATGAATTACGGCTCAATATGAACATCCAGACAATACTGGAAACATTAGCCTTTGCTCTTGTTCTCGACAGATAAATGATTTTTCTTTTTGGCTGCTGTAATTTCAAAGCTGATTTTTATTAACTCATCAAGTGCCTCGAGCGGAATGTTATTAACATCAACAGTGAACCAGTGTTTTTTGTTCATGTGCCATGCCGGCGTAATCCCTTCATATTGTTCTTTCAGAACAGCAATTACATCAGGCGGAGCCTTGAGGTTTACTAAAAGTTTTCCGCCCATCTCAAAAATCAGGGCAAACCACTTGTTATTACTTTTGTGGCGCATAACGCAGCAATCTTTGTATTCGTCTTTTTCCCACGGATAAGTCTCAAGTGCGTCATCGGCAATTAAACATCTCTTTATTAATGCTGATTTATTCATCCTGCAACAGCCTTTACAATGTCAAAACACGATCAAGGCAGGCACTTTGAGAATACTGCCATTCCCTGAATGTTATACGGTTAACCTTAAACCCGCAGCGCTCCAGAATTGATTGTTTTTTCATATTTGATATACGCTGAGGAACATTATCTTCCACTCCGTCAACTTCTATGATAAACTTATCGTCAACAAGGAGATCTGCACTTAACCCTGCAATATCAACTCCGGCTTTAACTGTATGACCAAGCTCACGAAGTTTCGAGGCAATGTCGCGCTCCAGTTTATTCTTGTAAATATTTTCGTCTATCTCACAATTTTCCAAAGCAGTCTTTTTATTATTGTATTCCTCAATATAAGACATATAATCACGGAAAAGACCTTCCTGAATATCTTTTGGATCTCTTGATATAAAGTTAATCACTTTATAACGTGCACGCGTAATTGCAACGTTAAAGAGGTTTGGTTTTTGCAAAAATGTTAAACTTTGCGGAAAACTATTCGGGGCAAAAGCCCAGGACATAAGAATTATATCCCGTTCATCTCCCTGAAAAGTATGAGCTGTACCGACTTCTATCTGATGTTTTCTTAACATGTGATCAGACAGAACTTTTGAAATAGAAACTTTTAACTGCTCAACCTGAGCCCGGAAAGGTGAGATAACACCAATAGAAACAGGTTTATCAGGATTTGATCTTTCATCCTCCACTACAATATCATAAAGCCGTTTAACCAAAGCTTCAATTTCCGGAAGGTTTCTTGTAGCGTCAAGATCAACCTTTCCGTCAGGCACAACAACAGTTTCAAGAACATTGCTATCCCCGACGTCTTTTTTCATAACCCTTATCCGGCCGCCGTAAAACTCTCTGTTAGAAAACTCTATAATAGGCGGCAGACTTCTGAAATGCTCATCCAGCATAACGGAATTCATAGAATAATAATCTGCAAGATCAAACATGGAATTTGTTCTGAAAC
>CALUYR010000215.1 GCA_944325045.1 Candidatus Gastranaerophilales bacterium | reverse complement strand
ATTTGATTTTCTGCTAATTTATTTTCACAACAAAAAGAAACCCTTTGAATTGTGCCCTAAAAATTTAATAATATAAGTTGTGTTTTGATTATTAAAAAAATTAATTCTTTAAAAGTATTTACTATTTATAGTGAAATGGTATAAAATATAACTGTTATATTCGTTGGAAAGTATGCAGTCGGCATGGGTTATTAAAGATATTTAGAAAGGAGATATTTTATATGGGTAAGAATGTATTAATAATATCGACAAGTTTAAGGAATAATAGTAACTCAGAAATTCTTGCCAGAGAAGCAGAACGCGGTGCCGTATCTGCCGGTCATAATGTTCAATTTGTGTCATTAAAAGATAAAAATATAAAGTTTTGTACAGGTTGTCTTGCTTGCCAAATATTAGGCCATTGCACAATTAACGATGATGCAAATGAAATTACCTCTAAAATGAAAGAAGCTGATGTAATTGTATGGTGTACACCGGTCTATTATTATGAGATGACTGGTCAGATGAAAACTCTTATTGACAGAGCAAATTCTCTTTTTGCCTCAAAATATAAGTTCAAGGACGTATACTTGATTTCAACATCTGCTGATACAAGTGAAGATTCTGCCCAAATTGTAATAGACGGTATAAAAGGCTGGATATCTTGCTTCAACGGTGTTAATTTCAGCGGCAGTCTTAACGCCGGCGGTGTAACAAACCCTCTCGATATACAAAAATATCCTCAATACCTTGAGAAGGCATTTGAACTCGGCAGTAAGATCTAAATAAAACCTTTTTGAGTGTAATTTTATAACCTCCAACTGTGGAATTGTATTCATAAAATTTTCGTTTATGATAATATTGTTTTCAGATAAGGGAGAAATTTTATGAAGAAAAATATTATTACAATTTTACTTGTTTTTATAATACCAATATTTGCTTATGTTTTGCTGACAACAATCAACAGCAATGACGCAGGAAGTGTTAATGCAAAAACCTGCAAGCCTCAGGTTATAAAATTTACATCAGCAATGTGCCTTGACTGCCAGACCATGAATAAGATAATGAAAGAAATTTATCCGAAATATAAAGATAAAATTACGCTGACAGAAATTCAGGTTCAGGATAATAAGCCGGAAACTCAAGAGTGGATAAATAAGTATAAAGTAAATCTTGTGCCGACAATTATTATGATCGATTCAAACGGTAATCAGGTTCGGCGTATAGAAGGCGCAATTCCCCAAAATGAAATGGATGGATACTTAAAGGATCTTAAATAATGGCAAACTATGCAGATTTATTCAATAGCAGCAGCAGTATTCCATTGTTGTACGGAATATCTTTTTTAGGCGGCTTGATAGCCTCTGTTTCTCCTTGTTCGCTTGCTATGCTGCCAATCATTATCGGATATGTCGGCGGTTACTCTGATGAAAAACCTTTTAAGACTTTTTTGCAGCTGCTATTCTTTATAACAGGTTCCGCAATTGTTTTTTCGGTAATAGGTATAATTTGTGCGGTGACAGGAAAAGTTTTTGTTTCATTTGCAGGCGGTTATTTTAGCATAATTATCGCAAGTATCGTAATGATTATGGGTTTGAAACTTGTAGGATTTCTGGATTTTGAACTTCCGCTGTTGATCAAAGAAATGCCCAAAAATGACGGAACAAATACTTTTTTGTATCCTCTGCTGCTGGGCGGGGTTGTTGCTTTAGCCGGAACTCCTTGTTCAACTCCTATTCTTGCTGCTATAATGGCTTTTGCATCTTTATCCGCAAGTTTAACCCAATCTGTGATTATGCTTTTTCTATTTTCAATCGGTCAGGGGCTGATCCTCGTATTTGCCGGCGTTCTTACCTCAAAATTGAAAACATGGAAAAATTTCTACAAAATCTCTGATATTCTGCTTAAAATCAGCGGTTACCTGCTTATTTTAACATCAATATATATTTTTTATAAGATTTTTGCTCCGCTTATTGTAAAATAGTTCTCCATGTTGTAAAATAATATCAGATTAGAAGGATTTGTGGAGAAAATATATGAAAACTTATGAAGGTCAGCTTGTAGCAGGAGATGAAAAGTTCTGTATAATAATTTCAAGATTTAATGATTTTATCGGTTCGAAATTGTTATCTGGTGCCGTAGACGAACTGTTGCGCCACGGAGTAAATTCGGAAAATATTGATATAGTGAAAGTACCCGGAGCATTTGAAATCCCTCTGCTTTCCCTAAAGTGTGCAAAATCAAAAAAATATAATGCAATTATAACTCTCGGTGCAATAATTAAAGGCTCAACTTCTCATTACGATTATGTGTGCGCCGAATTGACCAAAGGTATTGCAAATGTAAGCCTTCAAACAGAAATTCCGGTAATATTCGGAGTCTTAACTACAGAAAATATTGAGCAGGCAATAGAAAGAGCCGGAACAAAAGCCGGTAACAAAGGAGCTGAAGCAGCCAAATCCGCTATTGAAATGGCTAATTTAGTAAAACAGTTTTAGTTTATTTCTCGGGAATAAGGGATATGCAATTAATGAATGACTTTTTCATTGCCTCCAGAAGCATTTCCCTCCCGTTTTTGTTGAAAAGGAGTTGTATATGAGTGAAGTAATTACAGAGTACCGAAACGAGAATACTAAAGATATTGATATTCTCCCGACCCGTGATATCGTAAAAAAAATGAATGATGAGGACAAACTCGTCGCCCTTGCCGTAGAAGATGCAAGTGAAGAAATCGCTCAGGCTATAGATTTGATTGCCAAACAGTTTTTAAAAGGCGGAAGATTGTTCTATTTCGGGGCCGGAACTTCCGGTCGTTTGGGCATTATAGATGCTTCAGAATGTCCTCCGACATTCAGTGTTGATCCGGATATGGTTCAAGGTATAATAGCCGGCGGTGACAAAGCTATTAGAACTTCCGTTGAAGGTGCTGAGGATGATTTTGATGCCGGGAAAAAAGACGCGTCTGTTCTTACTGAAAATGATGTTGCTGTAGTTATTTCAGCAAGCGGAAATCCAAAATATCTTTTGGGTGTTCTTGCTAAGGCAGAAGAAACCGGATGCAAAACAATCGGTATTACCTGCAACTCTAAAGGCCGTGTTGCTGATGAGGCAGGATTGGTAATTTGTGTTGAAGTCGGGCCGGAAGTTATTCCAGGTTCAAGCAGGTTAAAGACCAGTACTACCCACAACATGATTTTCAACATGTTATCAACTGGTTCC
>CALUYR010000214.1 GCA_944325045.1 Candidatus Gastranaerophilales bacterium | reverse complement strand
CACTCTTTTGCTCACTATCGCGCTCTCTTCCTTCGCGCACGTTCGCTTTACTTTTCTCTCTATTATGAAGGAATGTAGGTTGGGATTCCGACATTGACTCATTAGGCGCAAGCCCTTGTCTCCCTTGAGGTTCGTTACCCCCCCCCCCCGTATTCCGTACTATTCTTGGCTTTTCCATGCTTTTACCTCCTTTTTTCTCCATTATAAACTATTTTTTTATTTTTGCAAGGGGGGCACAACCTTATATAATAAAAAAGCGTCTTTTTAAAAGACGCTTTTTTATTAATTATGATTCTACATATTCTCTTAAACGTTTGCTTCTGTTAGGATGACGCAGCTTTCTCAAAGCTTTTGCCTCAATTTGTCTGATACGTTCACGCGTAACCCCAAACAACTGGCCAACTTCTTCCAAAGTTCTTTGGCGGCCGTCGTCCATACCAAAACGTAATCTTAAAACATCACGTTCTCTTGGAGAAAGTGTACAAAGTACTTCTGCCAAATCTTCTCTTAGCAATTCAGAAGCAACAGTTTTGATAGGCGCGTCAGCTTCCTTATCTTCGATAAAATCACCAAGTCTTGAATCTTCTTCTTTCCCAATAGGAGTTTCAAGAGATAACGGCTCCTGGGCAATCTTAATTATCTCACGAAGTTTAGGAATAGAAACATTCATTTCTATTGCAAGCTCATCTTCGGTCGGCTTTCTGGAAAGCTCCTGAGCCAATCTTCTTGTAACTTTTTTCAACTTATTAATAGTTTCAACCATGTGTACCGGAATACGGATGGTTCTGGCCTGATCAGCTATAGCACGGGTAATAGCTTGTCTGATCCACCAGGTAGCATAAGTCGAAAACTTGAACCCTCTTTCATGGTCAAATTTTTCGGCCGCACGAATTAACCCGAGGTTTCCTTCCTGAATTAAGTCCAAAAATAGCATACCGCGCCCTACATATTTTTTTGCTATGCTGACAACCAGACGCAAGTTTGCTTGAACAAGCTTTCTCTTTGCAATAGCCCCCGGAGTTCCGCCCTCAAGAATTTTTCTTGCCAATTCGATTTCTTCATTAGCAGAAAGAAGTTTTATTCTGCCGATTTCTCTCAAATATAATCTTACAGGATCGTCGACAGCTATACCTTTCGGCATATCAAGCTCGGAATTCATTTCATCATCATGACTTCCCATCATATAGATATCTTCAAGGTTAATTTTTGAATCCATTTTTTCAGTAACAATATCTTCTATATTATCGGTACTGATATCCATGTTCATATAGTTTACACTATGCGGGTCAACGTCAAGGTTTTCATCCTCGGCTAAATCGTTCAAGTTTATGCTTTCATCATCCAAAACACTTACTATTGAGGAGTTAGGTTGTCTTTTTTTAGTCATTAATTTTCTCCGATTTTTATTAAATTATTAATCTTATCTCTAATCTGCATTTGAAGTTTCAAGGCTTCGGTATCATCTTCATCTGCATTTTTATATAAGTTTCGCATCTTCTCTTTTTCTTCTTCCCACCTACAGCGTTTAATTCGTTGGATATTTTCTTCTATTACACATTTAAAATCCTCAGGGGAAAGATTAGTGAACGTTTCGGCGATACCGGTCAAATCCGTTAAAATCTGCTGTACTTCAGGATTTTCAATATACGCCGTATACAATTGTTCAATTAATTCCTTTACATTATTTACGGTACAAATTAATTTGTCAATTGTATATTTTACATTTATTAACGTTTCGTTAGAAAAGTACGAATTATCAATCATTTCGTTGATCTGGGTAAATGTGAAATGACTGTCTGTTACAAGAAAGGCACTCAATAAATTTTTTTGCGCTTTTTCTGAAATTGATACATTTTTTGTTACAATTCGTTTAAACTCCGGCTGGGAAGCAGACTTTAGGCTGTTAAAGTCTGAAAGTTTCTGAACTTCGGTTTCCAGAGCTTTTTCATCTATATTAAGCGCATCGGCCACCATTTTTATATATTCTGAACGAATAATTTCGTTATTAATTTCAAGAAAAACAGGTATAAATTCTTTTAAATATTTTGTTTTTTCCTGGGGGGTTTTGTAATCTTTTTTATGTTTAAGGAAATTATTTACCTGGAAGTCAATGAGCAGTGGCGCACTTCTAACGATCTTCTTAAAGCTTTCAGCGCCTACTGTACGGATAAATTCGTCGGGATCTTTGCCTTCCGGCGGCGAAATAACACGAATTTCGCAGGAATATTTATCATCGGAAGCTGAAATATAGCTTTCATCAAACTGCTTAATATTTCCGAGCCCTTCAAAAGCCTCTTTAATAATTGTGGCCCCGCGGTTTGTTGCTTTTTGGCCGGCAGAATCCGTATCAAATGAAAGGTAAATCCTTCTTGATTTCGTATAACGTGAAAGGAGTTTTATATGTTCGGGGGTCAAAGCCGTGCCGCAGACACCCACAACATTTTCAACACCGTGCGCCTGAGCCGAAATTACATCAAAATATCCTTCCATCAAAATTACGCCGTCTTCTTGCTTGATTGCGTCTTTTGCCGTGTAAAGTCCGTATAAAAGTTTACTTTTATTGTATATAAGAGAATCAGCAGAATTAAGATACTTTGGACTTTGATCTTTTTGAAGCGCTCGCGCACCAAATGCAACATATTCGCCTGATTCATTTTGGATAGGAATAATTACACGTCCTCTGAACCGGTCAATATACCCATGGCCTTCCCGTGAGCGCAAAACTAATCCGGCCTTTTCCAGAACTTCATCCGAAAAATCCTTTTTTAAAATATCGTACAAAGTTGTGTATGATTTCGGAGCAATCCCAAGAGTAAATCTATCAATAATATCCCGCGATATAGATCTTTCCGTAAGATAATCTGTTGCTGCTTTTATTTCTTCAGAACTATGGTTTATCAGCAAGTCATGATAAAATATAGCAGCTTTTTCGCACGCTGAGGCCATTTGCGTTTTTAAGTCACTTGAATATTTATCCTTATGCAAATTAGCCGGGAGTTCAATTCCGAATTCTTTAGCAAGATCTTTTATCAAATCCATAAATTCGATATTTTTAGTTTTCATGATAAAAGAAAGCGCATCTCCGCCTGCCCCGCAGCCAAAACATTTGTATATCCCAAGCTGTGGATTAACAGAAAACGATGGCGTTTTTTCCTTATGGAACGGGCATAACCCCCAATAACGTCCGCCGTTTTTCTTTAATATAACCTGCTGGGACACAACATCTACTATATCAAGTCTGTTTTTTATTTCAGCT
>CALUYR010000213.1 GCA_944325045.1 Candidatus Gastranaerophilales bacterium | reverse complement strand
TCAATAATAACTTTTATATCAACCCCGCGCTTTTTGGCATTAATAATTTCTGTACAGAGCGCCTTGTGTGTAAACAAAAATGCTGGTATATAGATGTATTTTCGTGAATTTTTAATAAGCGGTAAAACGTGATTGCTTAAAGCCTTGTCCTGAGGCGAAAAATATACTGAAATATTTGTATTTCCAATCTGTAAATCGGAATTGCCGGTTGTTCTGTCTTTAAGAGTGTGGAATTTCCCGTTATACATCTGTTCAAATTCTTTTTCATAGATTTCAGCTATCCTTTTTGAATTAATGATCATTACACAGTTGTGATTAAAGCCTGAAAACCCGGTTGAGGAAAAATTCATTGAACCGGTATAAATTTTTGATCTGTCAAATACTGCAAACTTATTATGCATAAGCATATTAGTAAGTTTTTTATTTTCGGGAATTTCGTCAGAACGTGCATTTTCATATTTCTTGATTAAGTTAAGCGTTTCCGGGTAATAATATTCCCTGCCGGAAGATGTATCATAAACGATTCTTATTTCTACCCCGCGATTTTTTGCATTGTTAAGCGCCGAGTTAATTTTAGGAATATCAGCCCATCCATATACTGCAAGATCTATTGAACTTTGTGCGTTATTAATCAGGTTTACAAATTCTTTGCAAACAGCATGTGTACAATTTCGGTTCGGTTTAAGAATCGTTGAAAAGTCTGTTAATATTAATTTAAAGCTTCCCTCAGTAATTATATCGGGAGGAGGCGGAATATTTTTCGCTGGGGCGGAAAACTTTGCTGAATTACTGTTAATATGGCAAAATTTGCAGGGTTTTGCCTCTTTTGGAATTTCACTTTCCGGCAGCAACACCGCATCGTGTGCTATTTGTCCGTACTTACAGTTAAGTTTGTGATATTTCAGACTTTTATGGTTAAGAATTACAAGTTTAAGTTTCTGAGCTTTTGTTCTGATTTGTTCAAATGCTTTTGTGTTTGCCGGTTTACCGTCTATTAGCCCGAATCCGCTTTCCGCAAGTAATTCTGCGTAATTCCGGCCGTTTATATATATTTCTGCACTGGTACATCCCGGAGTTCTTTTGTTTTTAACTGGTTTTAGTCTTATGTTTTTTCCGTTAAGCACTTTATTTGCATATTCATCTGCCAAATATCCGATTGCAAGTGAGGTCTCATAAGGTATTCCAGCCTTCTTGGCAAGTGTTTCCGGGTTTTTTGTAAGATCAGAGGTAAATGTCTGAATCTTTTGTATACAAAAAGTTTCGCCGGCATCAACAATATTATTCCCGTTAAGATCGGCCTGAATTATTGTAGGTGTTACAATTTTCAGTACTCGCTGCCTGTTCTGTATTGCCAGAATGTACGTGCAGAACACCAAAAACAGTATAATTAATCCTAAAAGTGTAAGTTTAAGCTTCATTAACTTACACCTTGTGGTTGGTTATTTCATAACCCATCCGGTAAATATTATCTTCAAGTATTTTATTCTGTGTTAATTTAAATTCCGTTGCATGGCTGTCGTTTATGCTTCTCAGATAACTGCAAGGATGTATAAGCGCTTCAACAATAATATTATCCTCATCACTAAGCGTTTTAAGACCGTATTCAAGCGTTTTTTCATCCATCATTCCTGTATAGCCCACGCCAACCAGGTAATTATTAGTTTTTAGTCCGAAATCCTTTAAGATTTTTCTGTTTTTGAATGTGTATAAGTTAAGCAGAATTATCTTAAGTATATTTATTGCAAATTTATAGTTTAGGATGTATTTTAGCTGCGGAACAACATAAAATTCTTCGTATTGGGTTCTCACATAAGGTATTCCATATTCTTTTGCAAGTTTGCAAACAATTTTAAAAATAGGAGTTATTGCGTGTGTATGGCAGTGAGAATCAATGTGATCAGCTTTTGTAACAGATAATATTTTCTCGATTTGTGCCCGAAACTCTTTTTCAACTTCTTTCAGAAATTCCGGATTTGAAGAATTTTTTATTAAATAAATATAATTTTTATCAAACACACACTCTCTGTCGGTCAAAAATTTACAGCGTGTAAGAGACTTCCCTTCAATTATATTCAAGTGTATGCCGACGCTTAAGTGCTGGCACTCCGGAATAATTTCATTAACAGCACTTTCAAAAGCTGCCCCGTTAGCCATCAAACTTGCACTTTTTATAAAACCGCTGCTGCATCCGTTTAGGACAGCCCGGTTATTATCCTGAGATTTGCCGAAATCGTCGGCATTTAATATAAATTTTTTCATACCAGCAAAGTATCCCTCACAAAAACATTATAATAAAATAAATACTTAATTGCAAATATAAAAAGCCGTGCCACTGTCTATCGAATTTAGTAAATACAAAATCAAAAAATATTTTCTCTTTTTAAAAATTCGACACCCGCAAGGAATGTTTTAGTGCTGCTATGTTTCCATCCTGACACGGTTCAACAGCTTACGCCGCCGAAAAATTAAACGTCAACAAAAATACTTTTATCAATCTGCATCTGCCAAACCCTCACAACAGGCTCTGCACCCCGCCTTAACTTCGGGTCGAGAGATTGCAATTCCCCGTGGAGCACGGCTAAGTATAGTATAGCATAAAAATTTTATAATTGCATTAGCGTTATAAAAAAATTTATCATAACCAAGCTGCTCACTCTGCTTCGTTGTATACAATTTTTTTTCGTAAGCCCCACTGTATCATTGTTAATACAAAAATTATAAGAAACAGTACATAAGCTATTGCGCTTGCTTTGCCGATATTAAAATATTCAAATGCGTTTTTGTAAATTGCATAAACAAGAACATTTGTGCTGTCCATCGGCCCGCCGCCGGTCATGAGATATATCAGGTCAAATACCTGAAATGAACTTATTGCGGTTATTATCACTACAAAAAATATTGCAGGCGACAGCATTGGAACTGTTACATATTTAAAAGTTTGAAAAGCATTTGCTCCGTCAATTTTTGCAGCTTCAAACAAACTCTGCGATATTCCGCCAAGCGCTGACAAAAAGATTATCATGTTATACCCGATTAATTTCCATACCGAAACGATAATTAGTGCAGGCATAGCAAAATGCGTGTCGTAAAGCCAGCTTATGTGAAGTTTTAATACTGTATTCAAAAGTCCTATGTTCGGATCAAATATCCACTCCCACACAATACCTATTACAATCATTGGTGTTATAAACGGTAAAAAATATGCTGTTTTGTAAAATTCACTGCCGCGAATCCCGGAATTTATGACTGCCGCAAGGATAAGTGGAATTATAACCCCAAACACCGATGTTGACACT
>CALUYR010000212.1 GCA_944325045.1 Candidatus Gastranaerophilales bacterium | reverse complement strand
GTCATCCTGAATTTATTTCAGGATCTAACCATCGAAACATTATACCGTTGCCTAAAAACATTAACAATATACCCTCTGCGTCCCGCCCAGCGCAGCGTCATGTAAGAGGGGACTACGTCCCCCGCAAGGCAGCATTCACGTTAGCCGAAGTTTTAATAACTCTCGGCATAATTGGTGTTGTAGCAGCAATGACCCTGCCGACTTTAATCCAAAACCAGCAGGAAAAAGAAAAGGTTGTAAGATTAAAGAAGGTATACAGTGTCCTAAACAGTGCAATCCAGCGGGCAATAACCGAGGACGGCCCTATTTCCAGCTGGAGCGGATTAGTTGAATCGCAGGTGTCACAGGAAGGTATGACGGATGAGGAAAAAGAAGAAATTCAGGAATCAAATGATAAGTCTCGTTATGCTTTTTTATCACATATAAAACCGTATCTAAGCTTTGTAAAATATTGTGAAAATGATGAGAATTGTTCTCCAAAACTCTCAAGATATTCCCTGGACGGTATGGCTTATAGTTATGTGCAAAATACGTTATTCCTTTCAGATGGAACCGCTATATTCGGAGTGTGGATATACGATCCGACATGTAATTATAATGCTGGTAACACAAAAGCATTAAAAAAAGTATGCGGTCAAATGTCTGTTGATATAATGGCTGGCAAGACTGAGCGAAAACTTACCGGAGATACATTGTTTATGTTTTGGATAACCGAATATGGCTTATATCCTATGGGATCAGCAATGGAAGTTCAGAAAGGCGAGATGACTTATACCTTTGATGAGTATTGTAATATTTCGAAGCCATACAAATACAATGGTTACGGCTGTACGGCCTGGGTTCTAATAAATGAAAATATGGATTACAAAAAATGTTCTGACCTAAGCTGGAACGGTAAAAGAAAATGTAAATAGATATTATAAAAACTTTTTCTAAATCCCTCTTATAATTTCAAAATGCTACTTGACAAAATTTTTGATTGCAACGACAATAGTAGCAAGCTAAGGGGGATTTTTTATGACCAAAGAAACATTTTTACATGAGAAGCACGTTCAATTAGGGGCAAAAATGGTAGATTTTGCGGGTTGGAATATGCCCGTTCAGTATACTTCAATAGTAGAAGAACATAACACCGTTCGTAATGCTGTAGGACTTTTCGATGTTTCGCACATGGGAGAGGTTTTTGTGTCAGGTAAAGATTCTTTGGACTTTTTACAGAAAATTGTTCCTCAAGATATATCAAAACTGGATTATGAAAAAGCTGTTTACTGCCAGCTGCCAAACAAAAATGGCGGGCTAATTGATGATTTGATTATATATAAACTCGGTATTAATTATTATCTGATAATTTGCAATGCCTCGAGAATAGACGAGGATCTTAACTGGATGGTTCGCAACAGTAAAGATTTTGATGTAAAAATTGATAACCAGTCTCATAACTATTCTCTCCTGGCAGTACAAGGCCCTAAAGCCGACAGTCTTTTACGAGAAATGGGGCTGGATACAGATCAGGATTCGTTTACAATAAAACCTTCAACAATATGCTCAAAGAAAGTTCTCGTATCCAGAACCGGCTATACCGGCGAAGATGGTTATGAAATACTTGTTGAAAACAGGTTTTCAGAAGAATTATGGGATAAAATTTTGGAATACGGAAAAGCTTTCGGCATAAAACCAATAGGTCTTGGCGCCCGTGATACGCTCAGACTTGAAGCAGCACTCCACTTGTACGGAAACGATTTGGATGAAGCAACAACACCGGTCGAGGCTGGTTTAAGCTGGTCAATCCCTAAAGATAAAAAAGAAGATTATAACGGAAAACCGGTTATCCTGGATCAGCTTCAGCGCGGCGGGGCAAAAAAATTAATTGCAATAAAAATGCTCGATAAAAATATTGCCCGCCACGGTTACGATGTATATTATAACGGCGAAAAGGCCGGAATTATTACAAGCGGTTCAATATCCCCGGTTTTGGGATGTAATATCGCCCTTGCTTATGTTAAAAATATTAAGGAAATTTGCACAGGCAGTACTGTTCAGGTTATGATTAGGGAGAGATTACATGACGCTCTCGTTGTTAAAAAACCGTTTGTTGAAAAAAGAAATAAAATAAGAATTAATAATAAGGAGAATTAAATGACGATTACAGAAAAGATTTTATGCTCAAAAACACATGAATATCTTTTGAGAAATGATGATGAAACTTATACAATCGGCTTAACTGATTATGCAGTGGAACAGCTCGGAGATATTGTTTTTATTGAGTTACCGGAAATAGGTGTTTCTTATTCAAAAGGCGACTCGTTTGCAGCCGTTGAATCTGTAAAAGCCGCCTCTGAAATCTATATGCCTATAAGCGGTAAGATATTGGAAGTTAATACCCAAATAGTCGAAAATCCGGAAATCTTAAATGAAGATGTATACGAAGAAGGCTGGCTCGTTAAAGTTAAGGCTCTCGGAGATACCTCTGAACAAGACGATTTGATGGAATATGAAGATTACAGAGAAGAAGTAGGATAATGAAAAATTTTTTAGTACATACTGATAAAATAAAATCCGATATGCTGAATAGTATCGGTTTGCAATCTGTAGAAGATTTATTTGCCCAAATTCCAAAAGAGGCAAGAGTTTCGCAATTGGATCTTGGTAAACCGTTAAGTGAACTGGATGTTCAAAAAGAAATAAAGTCTTTTGCAAAACAAAATAAATCAGATTTTATCTCTTTCAAAGGCGGCGGCGTATATAATAAATTTGTGCCGGCATGCGTTTCCCAAGTCGCACAGCGTTTTGAATTCCTTACAGCATACACT
This sequence comes from Candidatus Gastranaerophilales bacterium, assembly GCA_944325045.1. Classification (GTDB taxonomy): domain Bacteria; phylum Cyanobacteriota; class Vampirovibrionia; order Gastranaerophilales; family Gastranaerophilaceae; genus UBA1221. Next base: position 486 of record CALUYR010000212.1, on the reverse strand, counting down.
CCATACCAGGCCGAAGTTGCTCAAGGCACTCTGCAAGTTATGTATGAATTTCAGACGATGATATCACGATTAACCGGTATGGATATCTCAAATGCAACTGTTTATGACGGCGCAAGTGCTTGCGCTGAAGCATTGTTTATGGCTGTTAGAATTTCTAAAAAAACAAAAGCACTGGTTCATAAAAATCTTAATCCTGAATATTTAAGAGTTATCAAAACTTATGCCTGGGCCTCTGACATCGAAATTGTGGTGTTTGATGAACTTCCTCAAAATATAAGCGAATATGCTTGTGTTATGGTTCAGACGCCGGATTACTATGGTGAAATTGTTGATATAAAACCTTTAACAGAGACTTTATTAGTTGTATGTACTGATTTGTCAACGCTTTCAATTCTTAAGCCTCCATCTCAATACGGAGCTGATATTGTTGCCGGAGATATTCAGTCCCTTGGTTTGCCTATGAGTTTTGGCGGGCCTCACGCCGGA
>CALUYR010000211.1 GCA_944325045.1 Candidatus Gastranaerophilales bacterium | reverse complement strand
CGTGTGGTCTCTTTTTTTTGGTGCCCCTGACGGGAATTCCGTTCCCGCGCGGTTTATCGCGCAGGGTGCGCAAGTTTTCGGCAAAGCCGAAAACCTGACGAGGCAGATACTGTTTTTAATTCCATAAAGCCTTGCCTATGATTTATGCCGTCACTGTACATAACGTTTTCCGAGTGTTCCCGTCGTACAAACCGCACAAAACGCAAGCCGAACCGATAAAGTCCAGCTTTCGTTGTTTATTTTTAGTTTACTTCATTGAAATTCTTATTCTGATGTTTTATTGTTCACAATTTCAATATCCCCGATAAATTGCCGCAAAAAATTTGCCGCTTTTTTTCTATCAAGATTTTCATGAAACCTCTGATTATTGTAACTTCTTAAACAACTATAGCATGAAGGCATACATTTACACCCCTCCACCCTCTTTAAAGCTGCTAAGAAAATTTGATACAGCATCCCCCCGTCACTTGTAACTAATCTTCTTGAATGACCCGCCCCTCCTGGCACTGCATCGTAGATTATTATGGAATTGCTAAGCTCATTATTAATAAATTTAGAAGAAAGGCATGCCTTAATATCTCTTGTCTCAATATCAAGAACATCTGCCATTGCATATAGAATGGCGTACATTGTAGAAACCATTGTATCAAAGTCTGATGTATTGCATTTAAAGCTGATTTTAGCAACATCCGTGTTAAATACATGATGCAAGGTATATTTTTTTAATTCTTGGCATTCACATCGACTTTGAGTGAATAAACTTTCATGTTTACCGGCAGTTTTTATCAGGTGTGCACCATTTTTTATTTTTTTATTTGCCTCTTTGTCTCCGCTAATCGTTTCATCACTGGCATAAGCAAACCCGCATAAGGGACAAACGTAAAAAGAATTAGAAGATTTTACAAGTAAAGAGTCATTTGTCGTGGATTCGACTAAAATTTTTATTCCGTTAAATTTAAATTCAAATTTGTCTATTGTCCTAGACTCTTTGTTGCCTATGTAGTAATCTTCAGATTTGTAATTTTTTTCCTGTTTTGATAAAGGGACCTCTTTGGCATCTCTTTCCGTAACAAAGCCAGAGCGAGGCTCAATACTTTCGACAAAGTAGCCCTTATGCAAGACTTGTCCGCAAGAAGAACAAGTAACGCCTTCTGCCGATATAGGAGTTACGCTGAAGTTTATTGCTTGACAGTCTTCATTTGGACAGACTCCTATATATCCGGTGTACCACCCTTGATTCGTACCAATATTGCTCTTTTTTATGTATCTGCTCGTATAAAGCTTGCCGTCCGCAACAACTTCCGACGAAGGCGCATATTCTGCAATAGCAACTTGCAAATCTCTGGAAAGTCTAAGGCTGTCAATATTCGATGCAGTCGTGTTTTGTTCCAATTCAACAGTATCCACAGGGAAACCATAACGGGGCAATATATTCCCTCTAGCCAGAAATTCGATTAATTTATTTTTCATATAAAAATTTTTTTTGTTTTCGCATTTTGCAGCTTGATCACGCAACTTTTCTTTATCATATTGTTTGATAAGTTTATCAAATTGCGCGACATTACCTTCATACTCACGAATTAATACAGTAAATGTCCCTTCATCCCCTATGAAATCATTTAACCAACCGAAAGTTCCAATACCCATACGTTTATGCAAATTATTTATATCAGGTATCGAACGAACCAGCAAATCTTTAAGTCTTTCAGGTTTAGAATTTAACCATTCAACAAATTTAAGATAGCCCTTTTCGTTAATAAATTTATCTGCTTGATTATGATTGTATAATTCAGCATTATTTGCGAAAAACATGCTTAATGCAACAGCGTAAATGTGTCTTTTTACAATCTTCTCATTATCAAGTTTAAACAATGGCGGCAATATGTTTCCGCCAATCATTTTCTCCGGCTCCTTAAAAAAAGTTAAATCGTGGGAACTTAATTTCGCAAAAGTCAACGCATACGCAGCCGCATTAATACTTCTTCCTGCGCGGCCGGCTCTTTGGGCATAATTTGATGGTAGCGGAGGGACGTTTCTTAAAAAAACCGTTTCTAAATCCCCAACATCAACTCCCATTTCAAATGTTGTAGAACAAGAAAGCGCGTTTATTTCTTTCTTTATAAACTGTTCTTGATAAATAAGACTTTCTTTTTTGCTTAATTGTGCCGTATGCTCTTTAATGAATAACGGTGACATTCTGTCGCTAAAATATAATTGCGCAAAATGATTATCTTTATTGAGTGCAACAGGATCTATACAAAAAACTTCTCCATCACACCTCGGCGTTACGCAATGTCCGTTCAAATTGAATTGTGAAACACGTCCGCATTTTTTACATTGATACCATTTAGCGGTTTTATCTCCCGGAATTTTAACCTGAAAAAATTTCGCGGGAACTGCATAAGTTCTATCTTTATTTACGTCTGACAGGGGATATTCTTCATTTTCTACTAAATAGTCAAAATACATGTCTAAAAATTCTGCTGCCTGATTATCATCAAGTTTCAAAAACCTTTTCACATAGTATAATCTATTTGTTTTTACAAATTTATCTTCCTTCCCTTTTAAGTGTTTTGGCGACCACTCAAAAACAGTGGATAGTCGCTTATCCGGACTTTGAATTTTAGTTACGAATTTTTGTGAAGGAGTATAGAAAATATACTCTCTGTCATTATCGTTAATGTCTGTACCACTATTTGTTAAAACAGCACCATTTTTAACGATTTCAAAAACAAGCAAATCCAACAGATTGGCAACAGCTTCTTTATCAACGTTATACTCTCTTGCAATCGCCTCTATAATTATTTCGGTATTTCCAAGAAAATGAAACTGCAGAATCCCAAGTCTGGTCATAGATGTCGCCGAATTAAAACGAGCCAATTCATTAAGCATTGCTACCCATGCGTTCTCATTACTAACCGCCGTCAAATTGCCGTTATCTTTATTATTTTCAGCAAAGGTTTTACGACTGGAAAATAATGACGTTAATTTTGCCACGAAATCAGGTATCGTAAATACATCGCTAATTATATTTTTTTCATATTGCTTAATCACTTGGTATATACCCCGGCGTCTCAAAAATTCCTGATAACTTTTTCCTAAATAGCACGCGAATTTTGCAGCTTCTTGTCTGCTATCAGAAAATGCCAAGAATTGCTTGCCTGTTTTTATTGACTTCTTTTTTCTTTCTTTCAACGCTTTAAGTAAAAAATTTGTCTTGATTCCTTGCGTTGAATCATCCTCATAAGACATTTCCGGCAATTCTTCATATAATGAGGTAGCTAAAACTGCCGTCGCCGC
>CALUYR010000210.1 GCA_944325045.1 Candidatus Gastranaerophilales bacterium | reverse complement strand
ATCACACCTGCAATTATACCGAAAAATATATGCCAGTTACGTTTCAATCCCAACCCAAGGGCAATAAGTATCTGCATTTGAATCTTTGAATCTTTCATCTCTTATGACCTCTTAATTCTATAATTCTATTTGACTTGACTATTATATAACATCCGACGCCAAATTTCAAACAAAAAGACTTCAAACCAGTAAAAAATCAATTAAAAAAATGAAAGAATAACTATTTACGAACAGGTTTATATACTCTCATTAATTCGGCGATATCATCTCTAGTGATAGTCGTATTTGGGAATTTGTCGGTATAAAACATAACGGCATCTTCTGATTTAACCGGGTTTAGTCCAAGTGCTTCGCCGATAGCGCGCAGAGAAACTGCATACAATTTATCTTCCGGTAACGGTTTGCCATCAGCATCGTTTAAGGATATAAGGATTCCCATTCTTGAAAAATAGCGGGAATTTGAATACAAGTTAGTATCCCATGACATTGAAAACCTTGGATTAAGCTTATAAGCCTTATTTTCCGGCAAGCTTTCAACAAATCCGACATTGATATTTGAAATTGCAGCCAGATTTTTCGAATTACGATACAAAAATCTTACTGTTCCTTTAGAGGCTGATTGCCAAGCCTTAAATGCTCCGGTAACGACCTCACTTTCTTCCTGTTTCGGAAGGTAAACACTTACCGGCATTGTAAACCACCGCGGAATACTATAAGCAAATGCTGAACCGGCTAACATCATAAATGAAATTAAAAATAATAATAACTTTTTTCCCATATTCATATTAAAACACGTACACCTATTTTTTTGCTATCTTACAACAAATTGTTAAGAAATATTAATACCCTATTGCCCAATCAACAGTACTTGTCAGATTCTTTTTATTTTCCGAATAAGCTGCAGAGGCGACTGCCGGAACCTCAATAACTTTTGCAGCCTTTTGGAGAATATTCTGCTGAGCCATTTTACTGTCAACATTGTTAAACGACTTTAATTTATCGAGAGTATTTTGTAATTCAGCATTTTCGTCATTCAAACTGGTAACCTGGCGAGAGAGAGTATTTAAAGTTATTTCATTAGACATTTCAAGGTAATAGCTAATGAACGCGGCAGCTACAAAAAAGGTCAATATTGCACATAACGTCATATTCAACTTCCTGATAGCCATTTCTTTTAACAAATTCTCCTTGTAAAAATACCCTTCTATAACCGGCGACTGAGTTATAGGATTTTGAACAACATTTTGATTTGTATAATTGTAATAGTCTTCTCTTACTCTAGCTCTTGCAGTATTCAATTTTACTTCCCCAATTATCTGATATCTCTCCCTGAAAGCGCTTAATTAATACATCTGGCAACTCTCAGTTTTGCGCTGCGTGACGGCGGATTTTCCCTTATCTCCTGTTCTGTTGCCGTCAGTGGCTTTTTATTTACCAGTTCCAATCTCGGAGGAGGGCATGTACAGATCATTTGATTTGCGCTGCAATGGCACCTCTGAGAGTGGTATCGGAATAAGTGTTTCACTATCCGGTCTTCCAGTGAGTGAAAACTTATTACACTTATTATAGCACCAACTTCCAACAAATCCAACACATCATTCAATGTATTTTTTACATTTGTTAACTCTTGATTAACTTCGATCCTTATTGCCTGAAACACGCGGGTTGCAGGATGTATTGAAGATTTTACCTTTGGTGTGCAGTTTATTATTAAATCAGACAATTCTTTTGTTGTTTCAATGCTTTTGAGCTTTCTTTGCTCAGTAATTCTTTTTGCGATACGTTTAGAAAATCTTTCTTCTCCGTATTCCGAAAAAATTCGTACCAAATCTTCTTCGGAATAGGTATTTATAAGGTCTTTTGCAGTGAAATCAGAATCCTGATTAAAGCGCATATCAAGCGGAGCTTCTTTAGAAAAAGAAAAGCCTCTTTCATCTTTTGTAAGCTGATGGTATGATGCACCAAGATCAAAAAGCACACCGCCAGTGATTTTTTCTATTCCAAGCGAATGTAAATTTTTCTTAATATTTGTATACGAATCTTTTATTATTGTTAAATTTTTGTAATCTTTCAGACGCTCGCGTGATACTGCTATTGCGTCATTATCAACGTCGAATGCAATTAAGCGCCCGTCAGGCTGGATTCTTTCTAAAATTAATTTGCTATGACCGCCGCCGCCAAGAGTACAATCAACATAAATTAAGCCGTTTTTACACTCAAGCGCGTCCACTGCTTCCTGTCTCATCACCGTATAGTGTTTAAAATCTTCCATATCAAAATTTTATCACGGACATGCAGTATGCGTCGGAAATTTTACAGATTATTACTATGCGTTTACAAGACCGGCAAGACCTTTTGTATCAAGGATTTCCAAAAATTTTGCATAAGTATAGACCACTGAATGCTCCTTATCAGAGGCATCTGAAATTTCAATAAGCTGATCAGGAACACTGTCTTTTGCCATAGATTCATACAATGCAGAAAGTTCTTCTGATGACATTCTGTTATTTACGTTAATGTCATTGAGAAAATAAAAGTCTGAAAATTCAAATTCTTTATTCATAAATATTACTCCTTTAGACACCTTGGGTGTGTATATTTATATATAATGATCTACGGCAGAACATCCGCGAACTTTAAATGTTTGCGTTATAAAATTAACATTTCGTTACAATCGAACTTAAAAAACAGGGATTTAGATATATGATTATACAGATTTTACGTAAAGTTCTATATCATCATCAGAGATCATTTCTGTAGCAGCGATTAACACGTGAGTATCGTCAAGTTTAATACCGCCGTCAATCCCGGCTGTTTCGAGTTTATCAAGAAAATCACCTGCGTTTGGAACTTCGAGAGTAAATTCATTAAAAAAGTTTTTATTAAGAACACTAAATCCTTTTTCACTTAACATATCAGCAAGCTGATGAGCTTTACGCGATGACAAATAACCTGCCTGTCTGAAACCTTTTTCACCCATAACTGACAAGTAAACAGTAGAACATAAAGCCATTAAAGCCTGATTTGAGCAGATATTGCTTGTTGCTTTTTCGCGTTTTATATGCTGCTCACGGGTTTGAATAGTCAATGTAAAGGCTTGATTTCCATCTTTATCAACGGTTCTGCCTGCAAGCCTGCCGGGCATTTGGCGCATAAATTTCTCTTTACATGCAATAATTCCGGCGTGAGGCCCGCCAAAACTCATAGGCAAACCAAGGGACTGAATATCTCCGGCAACAATATCAGCTCCGTATCGAGATGGAGGCTTAACAATAGAAAACGTTGACAAAACAATACATACAACCAA
>CALUYR010000209.1 GCA_944325045.1 Candidatus Gastranaerophilales bacterium | reverse complement strand
CCTGCTTTTGTATAGTTAGTAATTTCTTCTACAGTTTTCAGCCCGTTTACCTTAATTGCTTCCCAAATCTGGTTTTCTGTTACATTAAAGCAGGTGCAGACAATTTTTTCTCCGCTCGGAGCAAGTCCCTCTTCCAGAGCAATTACATCCTCTCCGTAATATTTCTTGATAGCATCTTCTAAAGCTTCGTGTCCCATAACAGAACAATGCATTTTTTCCTGCGGAAGCCCGTCTAATTCATCAGCAATATCTTTATTAGTAATCTTTGCCGCTTCATCAATTGTTTTTCCGATAATCATTTCTGTTAAAATGCTTGATGAAGCCACAGCCGAGCCACAGCCAAACGTTTGAAATTTAGCATCTTTTATAACTTTACCATCGAGTTTTATATACAATTTTAAAGAATCACCGCAGGCTAAAGAACCGGCCTCTCCGATTAAATCAGCATCATCAATCTTGCCGACATTTCTGGGGTTTCTGTAGTGATCCAAAACCTTCTCCGAATATTCCCACATAATAATTTCCTCTTTTTGCAGTTGAATTTTTACATTACAATTTTACTACAAAAAGAGGAAATATTAATCTCCATAATAGTTAAGACTTTTTATTATTTTTTTCCAACAACGCTATCCCAGGCTTTTTTAAAAGCTGAATTCAAACGTTCTCTATCGCTAACAAGTTCACGAACACTTTTTCTGCATTTAGCAAATAGTAAAAGCCTATCCTGTTCATTTTTAGAAAGTGCATCAAATTCATCCTTTGCACTATTTAATTCCTGAGGAATTTCTTTTATACTTTTATCCAGCATTATATCAGCAAATTTTTCTAAAGGTGAAAGTTCTCTAGACTTTCCTCCAGTCTCAATCATTCTCTGATTGACTCTCTGGATTAACTCCGTTGAAATAAAAGTTTTTTTATTTGCCCTCATTCCCACGTTTGAATAATTAACAGGTGCTATTTTCATTTTACAATCCTCTTTATCTATTTTTTAGATTAGCATAACTTTGTACAATATCCAAAATAAATTTTAATTCATTATCATCAAATTTTTCCAGTACTTTTTCAATATCAACTCTTAGGTATCTTTCCGGTTCAGTTTTACTGAAATCAAATAATTCTCTTTCTGTTGTATTCAAGGCCTTAGCAAATTTTTCCAGAGTTTCCGCCGTCATAAAACGTTTTCCACGCTCTATATTACTCAAATTAGGAATATCCATATTCATTAATTCAGCAAGCTGTTCCTGAGAAAAACCACATAACTTTCTCAATTCTCTAATCCTTTTTCCCAGCTTTTCTTTTAATACCGCCATTTACTACTCCTTTTTTAATATTACAAAGAATAAGAAGTAATTAGAAAATGCCTTATTGCTAATTTATATTGATATAATTAGTCAATTATGCTAAATTAATTTTTAAGCAGTTTATATAATATGCTAAATTTATATATATAATTAGTCTAAAAGAATAAAATACATGAAAAATTTCTTATCTTGTGGCATTATCAATAATCACTATCAGATAACAATATTCGGAATAAGAGTCAAATTTAAATGTAATCACAGAAAAAACCATAACAAAATATATATAATAGACAAAGACGGTACACAAAAAGAAGTTAGAGGCACCATAAAAGGTCTAAACATATCAATAGAAGGTAAAAACAACAAGATATGTATAGGATATCCTTATAACTTTGTAAACTCAAAAATATCTATTCGCGGTGATAATAATACAATAACTATTGAACCTACGAAACATGTGATAAATAATTTATACATTGATATGTGGGGACGTATTAAATCAGGGAGGGAAGTACATATAAAGAAAAATCTTTTTATGAATGGCTGTACAATATTCTCCTGGACAAATAACAGCACAATAGTTATTGGGGAAGAATGTATGTTTTCTTGGAATGTTGCCATTATGAATAGTGACGGACATATTGTCGAAGACTTAGATACTAAAAGACAGATAAACCATGGTAATTTTTGTGAAATTGGAGACAATGTATGGGTTTGTCAAAATGTGTTTATAGGGAAAAATGTCAAAGTACCGTCAAACAGCATAGTAGGAGCAAATACCGTCTTAACTAAAACCTTTAATGAAAAAAATGTCGCTATTGCAGGCAATCCTGCTAAAGTTATAAAAAGAGGAATTTCATGGAAAAGGGACTGTGATGACTAACATTCTAAAAAATATTTTCTCGGTTTTTAGTGATGAGAATCATAAAAACAAACATTTTAAGGTATTTAAAATGTTAGGATTAGAACTCCGATTTCAGATTCATAAAAAGATACGCGGTAAGAATAACAAAATCTTCCTGAAAAAAGATGGAAATCTAGAAGAATTAAATGGTACAATTCCCGGCTTGTTTATCTTTATCAATGGTGAAAATAATAAGATAATACTTGAAGAGCCCTATAAATTTGTCAATTCTGCAATTATATGCGAAGGGCAGAACAATACGGTAATTATTGAATCCACAAAATACACTTTTGAAAAACTTTCAGTAGATATCGGACATAACCAACACAATAGAAAAGTGCATATAAAGAAAAATGTTTCAGTAGTTGAAGTGGAAATCTTTTGCTGGGCAGCCGGCGGCACAGTAACAATTGGTGAAGATTGTATGATATCCTGTGGAGTTGTAATATCCAATGGTGATGGACACAAAATCACAAAGCCAAATTCTCCAATTGCAATTAATATTGGATACAATTGTGAAATAGGGAACCACGTATGGATAGCACAACGCACATACATAGGGAAAAATGTTAAAATCAACGACAACAACATTATCGGAGCTTGCTCCGTCGTAACTAAAAGTTTTAATGAAAACAATGTTGTTATTGCCGGTAATCCGGCCCGAATTGTTAAAGAAGACGTAGAGTGGCACAGATAAAGATTTAATTTTCTAATCTTTTCTGCTCATTTTTTAAAAATTCGCAATCAGCCTCAAGCCTTTTATCTTCCATTGCATTAATAAGCTCTTCAATATCTTTAATCTGCCCGAGTTCAAATCCTACTTCCGCATATAAAACACAATCATTACAAAGCCTGTAGTTTCCGTATTGCACAGAACCGGCCAAAGGTTTGGTACTCCCGCACGCATCACATACAAAAAATTCTGTCTCACACTCAGGATTCTCTTCTATATCGTCCAGACGCATCTGCTCGACTACCAATTGCATTTCTTTAACAACATCTTCTTTTGATTTCATATAAAACCTCTATTATTTATTCCGTAGGTTGGGTGAAACCCAACACAATAAATGTTGGGTTTCACCCAACCTACTAAATCCTTTACCCCTCCACTAAGGCTTTCAT
>CALUYR010000208.1 GCA_944325045.1 Candidatus Gastranaerophilales bacterium | reverse complement strand
CTCCCCAGGTTGGACTCGAACCAACAACCTACCGGTTAACAGCCGGTTGCTCCGCCATTGAGCTACTGAGGATTATCATTGCTTAACAACATTTCTGTTGTTTTACTTTTATTCATTTATGTAACCCTTAAGGCCACTTCTTTATTATAAAATAAAAAAAATTTATTGTAAAGTACTTTTTTATTTTTTTATCTGTTTATAGTTGAAAGTCTTACTAATTCTGCAAATTCCGGATATTTATCCGATAATTCCTCAAAGGTTCCAATATCTACTACCATACCGGACTTCATATATATTAAACGGTTACATGCCTGTAAAGTTGACAGTCTGTGAGCTATAGAAATTAGTGTTTTATTCCCGCATAATTTCTTTAACACAGCAGTAATTTCATATTCTGTTTTTACGTCTAGGGAAGAAGTCGCTTCATCAAATATTAAGATTTCCGGATTTCTGTATAATGCTCTGGCAATTGCTAAGCGCTGTTTTTGCCCCTGAGAAAAGCCGTTTTCTCCGATAAACGGAACCGAATATATCCCCTTTTCGTATTTTGCAACAAGATCCCATAAACAAACATCATGAAGCAGTTTTTCCACTCTTGAATCATCTATCTTGTCTGAGGGAACACCCCAGGCAACATTTTCTCTGAAACTTGCTTCCAAAACTGTTATTTCTTGCTGAACATATCCTATATTATTCCTAAAGGCATAAAAATTATTTTCATCAAGTTTTACCCCGTCCAGCAAAATTTCTCCGGAATCTGCAGGCAGTAAACCGGTTATTACATCGGCCAAAGTACTCTTCCCTGCCCCTGATAAACCGATAATCCCGATAAACTCGCCCTTGTTTATCTTAAAAGAAATATTCTTCAACACAGGAATTTTATTCTCATAACTATAACTGATATTTTCTAATACCAGATCCCTTGTAAAGTTTAATCGTTCAAATTCCTTATGGAAAGTGTACTTAAAATCTTTTAAACCAATGTCCTCATAGAACTTTATAAGGGAATTAACGAAATTTTGTGTGGCAGAAAGATTTAGAATACAAGATTGTATTCGGTTTAACGCTGGTGCAATACGAAAAATTGACGCCACTATTAAAGCAAAAGATGCAACCAAAACTTCACTTCTACCAACATTTTCAAATGCTACTAATGTTCCGAGGATTATAAGAGTTACAACTATCAGCGTTTCAACAAGATACGGAGATACTCCGGCAAAAAATACAAGCAAAGCATTTTGTGAACTTAACTTTTCTCCCTGATTTACATATAGATCATAAAATCTGTTCTCACTGCTTGTAATTTTTACCTCTTTTATATTATTGATATTTGAGTAAGTTATATTATTCATAACTTTTGTTGTATCTGCAACTTCGCGATTCACAAGATCTGCTTTTGATTTGAATATCTTATTTTGAAGTATTACGCTTGATACGATAAATAAAACAGAGATTATACCGGCCAATGGGAATTTATATAATATCAACAGCAGGACAAGCCCAACAATAGAAACATTTGTTAGAATTGTCATCATCCTCATTAAAAAACCGTTTGTAGACTGCTGTGATGCAGTTGTAACTACATATAATTTATCCGCATCTGAAATTTTCAACATTCTGCTGTAAGGCGCATACAAGTAAAATTCCATAAACATATTGTTAATGTCTTGAGTCCATTTTTGTAAAAAAGTACTTTGAAAAAATAAATAAAATATCATATATATGTTTTTCAATATGAAAAGAAGCATTGCCCCAAGCCCAAATGTAAATGCGATGAACAGAGGGGTATGAGAGCGGATAAATTCGTCTATCACCTGGATATTATTGCAAGGAAGTGTTTGCACAGCATCTGGATTAATAATTATCATTACAAAAGGATAGATCAGAGCAATTCCGAAAAACTCTAAAAACCCGGCAATTAAGGACATTATAAAAAATATGATTAATTTAGTTTTGCGTTTCCCCCCAAAATAAGAAACAAATTTCTTAAAACTTTCTATATACATTATTCCTCTTAATAATAGTCTTTTATTAACCTTTATGCTATAATACAATTATTATATCATAAATAAACACTGTGAACCAGTTAAGAAAGGCGGTTTATTATGTCAAACCCTATTTTAAACGAAAAATTTACTGAAACGAGGATTCTTGAAGGTGAACCGATGACTATAAGCGGAACCGTCAATAAATCCCTATTGCTTATAGGCATGATAGTTTTATCAGCGGCCTATACGTGGTATCTTGCAATTACAGGATTTATGGATAAATCCTATGCACTTGGATTTGGCGGAATGATTGCTGCATTCATTGCTGTTCTTGTTTTATATTTTACAAGAAGCAAAATGGCTCCGCTATTATCAGCTATTTACGCTGTTGGAGAAGGTTTTTTCCTCGGCGGAATTTCTGCATATTTTGAAGCACTATATCCGGGAATTGTTCTAAAAGCAGTAGCATGTTCATTTGCTGCAATGTTTTCTCTGCTGGTATTATATTCCTCAAGAATTATAAGATGTTCTGAAAAATTCAGGGCTGTTATATTCACGGCAACAATGTCAATAGCACTTATTTATCTTATACAAATTGTTGCCTCTCTGTTCGGAAGAGGGATACCGCAAATCTTTACCGCCAGCCCTATAGGTATAGGATTTAGCGTTGTAGTTGTACTTATTGCAGCTTTTAACTTTATCTTAGATTTTGATTTTATTGAACGTGCAAGCGAAAGCATGGCTCCTAAGGCATTTGAATGGCTTGGCGCTGTTGGGCTAATGACTTCACTTGTTTGGTTATACATCGAATTGTTAAGACTATTTGCTAAGCTTAATGAAAGAAATTAATCAAGAATTTTTAATAAAAACACCTTCTTAAATATCAAGAAGGTGTTTTTTCGTGTTGAAATGCTTAAAACTTAAAAGGATAATCATCTGGTATTTCCCGGTTATTCATCTGGATTAAAGCAGTGTAATAATAATGCGGTTCGGCTCCGGAAGCCGCAGTAACACCTATCAGGACGGAATTATCAAAATTTATGCTAATTTAAACGCAAGTTACTTTATTAAATAATCGAATTTTTGAAAGTTTCGCGGCCGCAAATAATATTTGCGGCCGCCTTTATATAAACTAATTAAAATCGAACAGGGTAATCGTCCTTGATTTCCCATCCATCAAACTGAATTAATTTTGCACAATAAGCACCGCCTGATTCTGTACAGCCATACTTATCGCCCTGCCTCAATAAATCTTCTCGAGTTCCGTTCCAGTTGAATGTCGATGGCTCAAAAGTTCCTAACTTTGCAAAACGGTTATGTTCTGCAAGCTGCCCGTCTACCAATACAGGGTTATA
>CALUYR010000207.1 GCA_944325045.1 Candidatus Gastranaerophilales bacterium | reverse complement strand
AGTAATAGGCGGAATTTCATGTTTGGTATATAATCCTAGTGAGGTACCGAATTGAAACATTCCAAATTAACAGCCCTTATATTTATAGCACTTATTTTGGGAATTATTGTAGGACAGTTTGCCCCGAATTTTGCAGTAAAAATGCACCCGTTTGCAGCAATATTTCTGCGAATGGTTAAGATGATAATTGCTCCGCTGCTGTTTTCGACACTGGTTGTCGGGATAGCCGGCCACGGAGATGCAAAAAGTCTTGGGAAAATAGGACTTAAAACATTAGTATATTTTGAAATTGTCACAACAATTGCATTAATAATCGGCCTTGGTATGGCAAATATTTTTAAACCAGGAGTGGGATTTGTTGCAGGAACATCAGAACACGCCCTTCAAATGCAGACAGCAGGGCTAATGGCAGCAACACACGCCCATACTTCTGTCGGGGAAATGATTACTAATATCTTCCCGACAAGCATAGTTGATGCAATGGCTCAGGGAAATTTATTGCAAATAGTAGTATTTTCAATATTTTTCTCAATAGCGATTTGTGCTTGCAAAGACAAGGCACGCCCGGTTCTGGATCTTTTAAATTCCGTATCGCAGATTATGTTTAAATTTACGGAATACGTGATGTATTTTGCACCGTTAGGGATTTTCGGGGCAATTGCGGCGACAATAGGCGCAAACGGGCTTGGCGTATTAAAAAATTACTGCAAAGTAATAGGAGCTTTGTACATAGCATTTGCTGTTTTTGTGATTTTGGTATTGTTTATTGTATGCAAAATTGTAAAAATCTCTTTCAGAAGTCTTATACGAGCATTGCAGGAGCCGGCGCTGCTTGCATTTACAACCGCAAGTTCAGAGGCTGCATTTCCTAAAGCAATGGAAATTATGGAAAGATTCGGAGTTCCGAAAAATATAGTAGGCTTTGTAATGCCGACAGGATACACATTTAATCTTGACGGAAGTACTTTATACCTTGCAATGGCAGTTATATTTTCATCACAGCTTGTAGGGATTCAACTTGATTTAAACCAGCAGATAATAATTATGCTTGCATTAATGCTTACAAGTAAAGGGGTAGCCGGAGTTCCGCGAGCCTCGCTTATTGTGCTGGCAGGAACATTGGCCAGTTTTAACATCCCGGTTTTGGGCGTAGCAATTCTTCTTGGAATTGACCAGATTCTTGATATGGGAAGAACAACCGTTAACCTTATAGGCAACTGCGTCGCAACTGTTGTAATTGCAAGATGGGAAAATGTTTTTGATTATAAAAAAATGAGAGAATTTGTCCGGCAGGATATTGTAGAAAGTATTAAAGACGAAATAGGGAATTTCCCGGATAAAGATTTAGTTACAGAAAAAATTAAAGAAGGATAACAAGATGAGCAATGACGTCAAAATAGAATTGAAAGACACTTTGAATTTACCTCAGACCACGCTTGCAATGCGGGCAAATGCAACGGTAAGAGAGGTAGAAATACAGAAATTCTGGGAAGAAAATAATATTTACGAAAAAATAGTCGCAAACCGAGATAAAACAAATTCATTTATTCTGCACGACGGGCCGCCGTATTTAAGTTCTGAAAAAATCCACGTCGGAACCGCCCTGAATAAAATACTCAAAGATATTCTTCTTAAATATAAAGCTCAGGCAGGATATTACACGCCGTATGTGCCGGGTTATGACGGACACGGGCTTCCGATTGAAAACGCCGTTGTCAAAAATATAAAAGGCGGAAGAAACGCTGTTACGCCGGGAGAATTAAGAGAAAAATGCCGTGAATTTGCGCATAAAAATCTTAAAGGTCAGGAAAAAGAATTTAAACGCTTAGGAGTTCTTGGCGAGTGGGATAACCCTTATTTGACAATCGATCCTGAATATGAAGCCGAGCAGGTGAGAGTTTTCGGAGAAATGTACAAAAAAGGATACATTGAAAAAGGATTAAAACCGGTTTATTGGTGCGCGTCTTGCGAAACAGCACTTGCAGAAGCCGAGGTTGAATATGCAGATCACACATCAACGTCAATTTATGTAAGATTTAAATTTGACGATGAGTCTGCCAAAAAAATTAATGAACTAATTCCGCCATCGGCCGGGAAAGATATATATGCGGTAATCTGGACAACAACTCCTTGGACAATTCCTTCCAATATGGCAATAAGTGTTCACCCTAAATTTGACTATACATTTTTCGAGTACAAAGGCGATGTATACTTTGCGGCGCAAGGGTTATTAGCGAACTTTCTGTCAGACACCGGCTGGGAAGAAAAAGACATTAAGGTAATCGGAGAATGCAAAGGAGAGGATTTAGAACTTTTAAACACAAAACACCCGTTGTTTGACCGGAAATCTCCGATAATCCTTGGCGAGCACGTTACGCTTGATGCCGGAACCGGGTCTGTACATACCGCGCCGGGTCATGGTCTTGAGGACTATGAAGTCGGCTGTAAATACGGGATTGAAGTATTTTCCCCGCTTGACAGTAAAGGTGTTTGGACAGAGGTTGTTAACGATAAAGATTTAGAAGGACTTCCTTATTACAAAGGAAATGCCGTTGTTATAGACAAACTTAAAAACTGCGGAGCACTTCTTTCACAGCAGGATATAAACCACAGTTATCCGCACTGCTGGAGATGTAAAAATCCGGTAATATACCGTGCAACTCCGCAATGGTTTGTAAAAGTCGATAAATTCAGAGATGAAGCGCTTGAGGCAATTAAAAATGTAAAATGGATTCCGTCAGGCGGAGAGGCAAGAATATCCAACATGGTTGCAGGACGCACCGACTGGTGTATTTCGCGTCAAAGAGCGTGGGGGGTTCCTATTCCGGTATTCTATTGCGAAGATTGCGGAGAAGTTATTGTTACAGATGAAACCATTGAACATGTTGCGTCTGTATTTGAGAAAGAAAGTTCCGATGCGTGGGTAAAATTAAGCCCTGAAGAATTGCTTCCAAAAGGTTTTGTCTGCCCTAAATGCGGAAAAAATCATTTCAAAAAAGAAAATGACATAATGGATGTATGGTTTGATTCCGGCATAAGCTGGAAGGCTGTAGTTGAAAACCGTTCGGATATATTAGGGCACACACCGGTTGATATGTATCTTGAAGGTTCTGATCAGCACAGAGGCTGGTTCCAGTCATCTCTTCTGACGTCGATTGCAACCCAGGGCAAAGCGCCATATAAAACCGTTTTAACCCATGGATTTGTATTTGGAGAGGACGGGAGAAAAATGTCTAAATCATTAGGGAATTACATTCGTCCTGATGATATTATCAAAACTTACGGTGCAGACATTTTAAGACTATGGGCTGCTTCCGTTGACTACAGAAACGATACCAAGATCGGTGATAAC
>CALUYR010000206.1 GCA_944325045.1 Candidatus Gastranaerophilales bacterium | reverse complement strand
ATGTAGATCATAATGAGCCAAGCGCATATTTTGAAAAATACTGGAAACCATATTTTAAGATTGCAAAGATGTGCACAGAGGCTAGTGATTGTAATTATGAGTCAGCACAGCCTTTTATCAGTTTACATGGTTTTAATAATACTATTCATGTGGTTGCGTCGAATTTAAGATCTACATTTATTACAACAGACGGTATGGTTATATCTTTTTCGACATTAAGCGGTGGTGGTGTTCAGGAAGATGGTACAGTAATTCCTCCAACGGCAGGTTTTTTGGTTTTAATTGATATAAACGGCTCAAATCGTCCGAATCAATATGGCAAAGATGTCTTTTTCGCTAGTGTTAGTAAAAAAGGAATTATTCCGGACGGGTTATCCAAATCATTTGATGAGATCAACTCCAATTGCTCTAAAAGCAGGGCTGGAGGTATGTGTTTTGCTAAAATAGTTCGTGACGGCTGGAAGATCAAAGATGATTATCCGTGGTAGTTAGTTTAAAACTTATACAAAGGCCGGTGCTTAAAGAGAACCGGCCTGTTTCTCTGTTTGTCTACTTCCTCCAGGGAAGATATTCATGCGGAACGACTGTTGTTTCTTTATTAAAATTTTCGCCGGTTATTTCGCAAAAAGATTTGTCGTTAACATATTTATTCCATAACTTTTCAGCTTTATCACAATATTTATTTTCAGGATTAAATTCATACATTGCATTATATAATTCCGAGGTCTGCTTTAGGTTAAATTTACACTTTAGTGAGAGTGTTCCGTATGATGTTGATATAATTTGGTTGTAATTACAAAGCCCATTAGTATCTTTGAAAAAGAATTTTGTATCATGAAATACCGTGCCTCTGTTGTTTAACGTATTTTCTTCCCCGTAAAGCGAACAAGTTTTAAAATTTTTGATGAATTTATCGGAAAATCCGTTTGCAGCAAATGCCGGCAAAGATATGGCCATAAGACATATTAGTAATAGCTGAAGCTTCTTTTTGGAAAGCTTTTTTAGAACTTTTTCAAAAGGAACTATCGGAACCATTTTATAGCCGCAGTCCTCTGATAGCGCTCCTCCCATAGAAAACAGTTCTTCCTGTGGATATCTTCTGCAAATTCCGGGGCGTGTTTTGTGGATTTTGCACTTGTGAGTTTCTTTGTCTAAATTCCGGCACTCAAATACAAGTCCGGTTTCGTCCTTGTCGATAACTTTCAGGTAGGTGTAAAATCGGTGCAAATATTGCAGTTTTTTAAATTCCTCTTCGTCTTTAATAACATGCTTAAAATGTTTAACGTAGATTTTTGTGCAGCACTTCCCGCAAGCATTGCACTTCCCGGTTCTATAGTAATGCCGTCTGAGAATTTTTGAAAGTATAAATTTTTTTATCTCTAATAAAAAATTTCCCATGCCACAATATCATAACATGGAAAATTTAATATAATCCTAAATTTTTAACTTTAAAGCTCTTTTTTTAATTCTTTGTTTTAGATACAAACCTAAGATACTTGTTGATAAATTCTTCAACAAAATTTATTTCGGTTTTGAGGTTTTCAAAGTTTGCTTCTTTCTTGTTTTCAGTAATTAATTCTTCATAACTCATATTATAAATCTCCTTAGACTTCACAAGATTTTATACGGCTTGAATTTCCGAAAACTTTAGGATTAACAGCAGAAACTTAACATAAATTTAAATAAACCAAACAACTACAGCTCCAAGAATACACAAGATAAATATAATCCAGGAAACCAGCTTTTTTGCACTGTCCGCAAAGTCAGTTTTTTCGGGTTCCGGGACAATTTTCTCAAAATCGGATCCGCCGCAATCGCAATATTTTACATAATTATCATATAATCTGCTGCATATTTTACATCTGTACATAATCTCATATTAATATAATACCTGCTTTTTATCAAGAATAAAAAATAAATTTATGTAAAATTTTAAGCCAATCGGGTTTAAAAACGTCGAAAAATGAGTTATACTACAAATGTAGTAGTGATAATAAAAGGTTTTTATCAAATCAGCCATCTAAATGGCGTATTGTAAATAGAAGGTTATGTTGTAAAATAGTTTTAAGTAATGTTAAGATTACTTTAGTTTTTAACAATTAACAGAGTTTACAGTTTTTAAAGGAAAGTAGTAGGCAGGTAAATTTTGAAGAATAATTTGAAGCAGGAAAATTCAGAAAAAACGGAAAAAACGGCTGCCCGTCAGGTGGTTACAAATCCGTCGGCAAAAAATAAAAAGCCTGATTCCTCTGATAAGGCCTTAGCTAAACCTGCCACGAAAACGAAAATAAAATCCGTTTCATCCGTAAATGTTCCATCCCAAAATCCGGCCCCTGAAACGAATCCGATTTTAAGAAACAGAGAAATTGTTGCGAAAATAAATAATATTAACACTGTAAAATCTTCAAATAAGATGTATGGCGGATATTTAACCAATACTCTGGCTTCACAGAAAAGAGCAGTTGACTATTCAGAAATTATAAGAGAATTGAATGTCGCATTGCAGAATAAAAAAACGTCAAATGATCTGTTTAATGCTATTCAAAATGTGTTTTATGAAAAGCTGCATTGTAGTTTTACTGCATTCGGCATGTTTCACGAAAAATCAAAATGTATAAATTTAAAACTTTTCAGTACAATGGGAAGTACCTATTCTTCAAAAATATTTTTATCAGAATCGGATAATCCGGTTATCGAATGCTTTACAAGTTCATCAGCTGTAATTCAGAATAATAATGCGTTTTTGAATATTCCGTATATGAAGAATACCTCAACTATAATTCTGCCTATGGTATCTCTTAATCAAACAGTCGGGGTTATGATATTAGGGAAAGATGATCCTGATTGTAATCTCGGAATTTTATCTTTCATTGCTAATTACGCTGCAATGTTTATGCAGAATATTGAACTTCGCGAAAAGACCAATAAATATGCCAATACTGATACTTTAACAACTCTTTATAATCATAGAGGATTCCAGGAAGTTTTGGCAAATGAACTTCACCACGCCCGTGAAACTGATACAGAGTTATCAATAATAATGTTTGATATAAATAATATCTCTAAAATAAACAGAGAATTAGGTCATGCAAAAGGGGATGAAGTTATTAAGCTGCTCGCTGAAAAGGTAAAGCAAAATATCCGCTCAAATGATAAAGCCGGTCGCTACGGCGGTGACGAAATCGCAATTATACTGCCTAACACCGGAACTGCTGACGCTAAATATCTTGCAGAGTATATTTCTTATACTTTGTCCTGCTGCTTTGTTGATGATGTAGGCCCGGTTAAGGTTTCCGTCGGGATTTCTACTTATCCCGAAAATACAAAAGATCAGGAAAAACTGCTCATTCTTGCTGAGCAGGCAATGTATATTTCCCAGGCCA
>CALUYR010000205.1 GCA_944325045.1 Candidatus Gastranaerophilales bacterium | reverse complement strand
ATAAACATAAAATAAAGCCAGCTTATAATGTTATCAAAACGTTTAATCCTTTTATTTACGGCTCTTGAGCTTCTTGCTCTTCTTTCTTCCACCTTAATAAATCTCCCGTTGTCCTTTTTTTATTTTAGCATAACCCCTCTGTCGGAGAGTAAAATATTAACTAATGTTTACGATTTTTTTTTTAGCGGTCAGGATTATATAATTACTTATTATGAAAAGAATTATATTATTATTTTTAATATTGCTTGTACCGCAGTGCTGTTTTTCTTTAGAGGTGGTTTATCCGCGTAAACCGGAAGTTGAGATAAGTTCTTCCTCTACCTTTTTTGCGGGGGCGGCAGACCACAAAAAAAAGCTTACCATCAATGATAAATCTGTGCCGGTTCATTCCTCGGGCGGTTTTGCAGCAAGTGTTCCGCTAAAGATCGGCGAAAATATTTTTATTCTGAAATCCGGGCATGAAACTCTTGTATATAAGATTATACGTCCGGAACCGGTCAGTTCGCCTTTGTATCCAAAACCGCTGATAGAATATGAGGATATGAAATATGCCCAAACAATCAGGGAAAATGTTCCTTTGCGTTCAACGCCCGTTGATTCCGGTATTAACAGAATCAGTCATTTGCAAAAAGGTATTCCGCTCGTGATTGATGCTGAAAAAGGCGGCTTTTACAGAGTAGTTCTCGGTGCTGATAAGGAAGGCTGGATCTCTATGAAGGATGTTTCAATTAAATCTTCGGGCACGTCGCTGGTTCAGCTCAATGGATATGATTATGTTGATACTGATGAATTTTATAAATTTGTGTTTCATCTATCCGGCCGAACACCTTGGGAGGTTGTTGAGGGTGAACCTTTTTTAATAAAGCTTTTTAATGTGGAAGATCAGCCTGATAATACTTTTGTAATGGAGTTCCCTCTGCATCGGGCTGTCGGCGGAAAAAAGATTTTGGGTTACAGCGGAAGTTTTTCAGGTTCTGACTTTATTGTTAAAATTCGAAAGCCTATTGCTGCTGCTAAAAAACCTTTGAAAAATTTAAAAATAGTAATTGATGCGGGGCATGGCGGCAAAGAAGCCGGGACTGTCGGCTGCCTTGGTGATTTTGAAAAAGATATTAATTTAAAATTTGCTAAACTCCTTAAGGATGAATTAATATCAAGAGGCGCTGAAGTTTTTATGGTAAGGGATGATGATTCGTTTGTTGATTTAAAAGATAGAGTTGATTTTGCAAATAATTCTAATTCTGTTTTATTCATAAGCCTTCATTGTAATTCGATTCCGGATTCTCTTGATCCTCTTAAAAACAGCGGGACTGAAATTTATTATTATTATAATCAGGCAAAACCATTTGCTGATTGGATTATGAATGCTATGGTGCTTAGGCTCGGTGTAAAAAACGGCGGAGTTAGGCAGAGAAGTTTTGCAGTTGTAAGAAATACTAATGCGCTTAGTATTTTGATTGAGATTGGGTATATGGTTAATCCTGAAGATAATGCCAGATTAACAGACTCGCGTTTTCAAAAGAAAACTGCAAAAGCTATTGCTGAAGGTGTTGAAAACTTTATAACAAAATATTAGTTCCGCAGACAGACAAACTGATACTGACTTTGGGTTTATTTTAGATCGTTTTGTTGCCTTAGCAGATCTGTAATTGTATGTAATCCGCTTGAATGCGACGATTTAATCATTATATGATCACCGTCTGTAAGTTCGTTTCCTATTGCAGAACGAAGGTCGCTTATGTTTTCGTAGTACTTGCAGTCAATTTTATTTTTAATTTTTTCATACAAATTTTTTATTTCCGTGCCGCAGAGTAAAACTTTTTGTGGCGATGACATTTCTACAGTTTCCGCCAAATCCGAGTGAAGTTCATTAGAATTTTCTCCGCATTCCGCCATATCTCCAAGGAGCAGAACTTTACGCTCATTTTTATATCGCTCGCCGAAAGAGCTTATTGCATATTTCATTGACAACGGGTTTGCATTGTATGATTCATCAATTACTGTTATATGTTTTTTATCGGGTAAATTTGTTTCAAATATTTCCCCGCGGCCGTTAAGACATTTAAAGTTCCTTAAAGTATCAAGTGCTGTTTCTATATCAATCCCTTCGGATTTGGCTGCTGCTATTGCTGCTGCCATATCAAACAGAATATGTTTCCCGACCGGTTCGCTGTTCAGTACGTATGTGTTGCCGTCTGCTAAAAACTTGTTTTCTCCGTCGCGGATAATTCGAATATCAGCATCTGTGCTTTCTCCAAACGTGATGATGTTTAAATTTTTAAATTTAGCAGCTTTTTCAACAATGTCATAATATTCCATTTCTTTGTAAATGATTGCAGTGGAATTTTCTTTCATTGAATTAAAAATTCTGCTTTTTTCTTCTGCAATGTCAGAAAGCTGCATGTTTTTTGTTAAGTGAACCGGAGCAACATTTGTGATTATTGCATAATCCGGTTTTGTGACGGCTGAATTTCTGCTCATCCCTCCGCCGAGAGAGGTTTCTATTACCCAGTAATCGTCATCAATTCCGAATTTAGTCATATTCCAGGCTATTCCCCAGGTCGTGTTTGCTTTGCTTTTGATGTTGGAGTTTACTTTATACTTGCCGGAAAGTATATTTACAATCATTTGTGTTGTTGTTGATTTCCCGCAGCTTCCGGTAACGCTGATAACCTTGCCGCTAAAAAATTTCCGTATATATCTTGCCATTTGTATTAAAGCATCCGAACTTCCAGTGACTAATTCTATAATCGGTTTGTTATACTTAAAATATTCCATAGGTTTTACAGCTGCAATAGCTGCACAGTCCGGAATTAAATCTGTATTTTTTTTAAGAATTATTCCGCGTGTTTCGTTTTCTCCTCTGGCTAAAATCATATTACCGGGTTCAAAATTATCCTGCCAGATTACAATACCTGATGACGACCATTCTGCCGGAAAATTGTAGGTCTTGACTCCGGGTAGGGCTTCTTTTAATTTAGCTTCATTCCAAAAATTCATACTTATAAGATATCATAGTTAAAGTATTACTGCAATATTTATGTTTTGTTTACGGGCTATTGGGCAGAAATTTAAATCCGTATTTATATCAGCTTAAAATATAAAACAATTAATAAAGAACCTGATCTTAACCGATATTGACTGCAAGTTTTTTATTTGCGCCTCAATTCCTGATTAAGATTTTTCTTTATTCGTTATAAAATCTTACACATCAGGTAAGTCACCTTTGACATCTGCTACGACATCTGACGAAAGTCCAAATTCATCATGAAGTGCTCTTAGAGCTTTTTCTGCATCGGATTTATCAACAAGGCAGCTTATTTTGATTTCGCTTGTTGAAATCATTTTAATATTAATACCCAAATTAGCAAGTGTTTCAAACATTGCAGAGGCAATA